>DAITAB010000113.1:0-8300 GCA_036824525.1 Pyrinomonadaceae bacterium | reverse complement strand
AATACGATCGGAGAGTTTGATTCCCATAGACTGTCTTCGTTCATCCGGCGAGTTGCCGACATTATGTGAGCAATTTCGCCTAATGAAACGATAGCAATAACTGCCGCCGTAATTTCCCCATCGCGCAATACGGGTGCGCCAATCGCGAGCACCGCTTCGCCATCGGAAGCGAGTACGTGTGTCTTATCGACGACGATTTGATTCTCCGAAAGTCGCGCCATCACTGATGAAGAGAACGACTCGAGCTCGCTTTCGGTAATGATCTCATTTCGATAGACGGAAAGCGGTTCCGCTGAAATCGGTTTCACATAAATCCCGACAATGCTTGGTTCATTCCGTAGAATATTTCCGATCTTTTGTTGTCCGTCTTCCGCCGAAAGAAGTTCGAAATCCTTCGTCAGCTCAAACGCGCCTGCGAAATTCTTTACAAGATCGCGATGCCGATTCAAAAACATTTCGATCTGGCGCGCTTTATCCTGCACAAGTTGGGTCTGATACCTTCCTTCCGCGGCACGCAGTTCAGTCGCGCTGCGCTCGGAAAGAAACCAGCCGGTCAAAAGTAATGGAACAAGTCCGACCAGCAGAAGCGTAGCCACAAGTAGATGTATTAAACTGAATTTGCGAAATACTTTGAGAGACATGATTGCGGGGAGCGACGGGTGGAGGATTCGCTCTTTCTAGTCTAAAGGCACGGTAAAAGCACCGTCAACAGTTTTTTTCGCAGATTTTTGTTAAATAAACCATAACTTTTGTGGTTTTCTCGGCTTCTGTCCGGGAAAGTACATCATTTTCCAAACCATTTGAGCAGTTTGACCGTCCAAAGCTTGTGGAAATGCTCTTCGGCGGACATCAACTTGAAGGCTCGGCAGCGATACTGGTAGAAACACGTGTGATGACGGCAAACCTAACGGACGAGCAGTTGGTGGAGCTAGCGGTTACGAGCGACCGCGAGGCTTTCGGCGCGTTGGCACAAAGATGGGAACGGAAAATCTTCGCGCTTTGCTACGGAATTCTCACCAACGAAGAAGATGCGCGCGATGCCACCCAGGAAACATTCTTCTCGGCATTTCGAAATTTGAAGAGTTTCAGAGGCGAGGCAAAAGTTTCTTCATGGCTGCATCGGATTGCGATTAATCAGTGCTTTACCAAGCAGCGACGCGCGAAAGTTCGCAAGGAGAGTTCGCTCGACGAGGACGATTCATTTGTTGAGACGCTGATTTCCAGTAATGGAAATTCCGCTTCCGACGAATTTGAAAAGAATGAGAAACATCGAATCATTCGAAAAGCTGTTGGCTCACTTCCCTTCGAGTTGCGACAGGTAATCGCGATGAAAGAATTTGAGGAGATGACTTTCCAGGAAATTTCGGACGTGCTTGAAATTCCTTTGAGTACGGTCAAGAGCAGGCTTTACGTAGCACTCAATCAACTTAGATCGAAGCTTGAAAAGAAAGCGATTGAGTTGATTTAGCCATCATTGGGCATGGTGAAAAAATCGCAGGAGAAGAAAATGATAAGAGACAATCAAAGCCAAAAATGTTCATTTAAAGATGAACTTATCTCGTATGTTTTCACCGAGATGGACGAGCAATCGCGCCCGAGGTTTGATCAACACCTTGCAACTTGCGCGAGCTGCAAAGATGATCTCGCTTCATTTTCTAACACGCGAAATCAACTGACCGCATGGCGCGACGACGAATTTGCGTCACTTGAATCAAATGTGATCGTTTCGCCGGAGAGAATTTCAGACTCACTCAATTCGATCACGTCGATTTTTGGACGCGCAGTATCGTTCGTTTCGATTTCTCCCGGACGGTTGGCATTTGCGTCGTTGATTTTGTTGTTAATGTTTGGAGTGGGCTTTTTGTTTCTCCAATCAAGAAATATGAATGAGGAGCGAGCAGCCAATTCGCAAGAGCCTTCGGCAGTTCAATCTGCAAATCAGATAGTTTCACCGAAGAGTACTGTTTCGCCGGCTGTGCTTGCCGAATCGAAAACTCAGAATCCGGTGACCGGCAGCGGCGATATTTCGTCCAAAAAGATCGGCGCTGCTGTTCAATATGTTTCAAGCTCTTCGAGGACGGGAATGAGAAATTCGCGTAGCTCTGCCAAGTCGGGAACGATTCGTCAAATGGAAAATCCAGTTGCCGCACGTGCGGCAAAATCGCGTCAACAAGATATTCCCCAAATGAATTTCGATACTGAACTTGATGAAGGTGTACGTCTGTCCGATATTCTCGACGAAGTGAGTATGCGTTAACTTCGGGAGGCATTTTTATGAAATACAATTTAAGAATTTTTGTTTTTTGCATCCTCGCGATCTTGGGTTGCAGCTTTGTTGTGAGTGCGCAACAGGATCGTCCGCCGATGGGTGAACGTAATCCGATGGGGCAGCGCCCACTTCGGGAAGAACATCCCGAGGATGGTAGTGCGGCGCCAAAAGAGCGACGCCCGAATCTTTTGCGGGCATTAGGATTGAGCGAGGAGCAAATTAACCGGATTCGGCAGATACATTCCGAGAAGCGTTTGTCTATGTCCGAATCGCTGCGACGTTTGGACGAAGCTAACAAGGCGCTCGACGACGCGATTTACGCAAACAGTTTCGACTCAGTCCGGGTTGAATCTTTTATCAAGGCGCGCGAAGCGGCACAGGCTGAGGTTTCGCGAATAAAAACGGACGTTGAAATCTCAATCAGAAAATTATTGACTCCGGAACAGCTGGTAAAGTTTCGCGAGCTTAGAAACCGCTTCGAAAGACGCAAGGATTCCCTCCGACCGCGCCAAGGACCACCGCCTCGAGAGATGATGGAAAAAACCCCGAGTATTTGATTCGTTTAGCGAGCAGGATTTTAGCGTTTCGCCGGCTTCAAAGTGAGCCGGCGTTTTTTTGCTTGTTGCATTCATCGGGATGGCTATAATCTCAATATCAAATTTGAACAAATCGCTTCGCGTGGAAACGAATGAATATTCTAAAGTCCTTTCTGTTAGAACTACAGGAAATCGCGCTTTTGTTTACGGACTCAATGTCCGGTTTGCGCAAATCGCCGCGATATTTTCCCGAGGTGGTTCAGCAAATGGACAGCAGCGGAGTCGGTTCTTTGCCAATTATTATCCTCACGGGATTTTTCACGGGCGGAGTGCTGGTTCTTCAAAGTTATCCGACACTGGCTTATTACGGCGGGCAAAGCCAGACCGGTCAGGCAGTTGCTTTCACGCTAATTCGCGAACTCGGTCCGGTGCTTACTGCACTGATGGTTTCGGGAAGAATCGGTTCCTCGATTTCAGCAGAGCTTGGCTCCATGGTCGTTTCGCAACAGATAGACGCCATGCGTGCACTGGGAACAGATCCGAATAAGAAACTCGTTGCGCCGAGAATACTTGCGCTCGTCGCGATGTTACCCTTGCTCACCGCGGCGGCAGATGTTTTTGGCATCGTCGGCGGCGGATTTGTGGCATCGAATATCTACGGGCTTGATACCAATGTTTTTTGGACCTCCGTTCGCAACGGAATTACGCTGGACGACGTCGTCGGGGGAATAATTAAGCCTGTTGTTTTTGGTTTAATTATCGGAACAATTTCGTGTTTTAAGGGTTTATCAACCACCGGTGGAACGGTTGGAGTCGGACGTTCCACGACGAGCGCCGTGGTACTTTCGTCGATTGTCGTTATCATTGCGGATTTTTTCTTGTCGCGCGTGTTACAGACTTTCCTCGATTTGGGTGCGATCAACTAGCGAAGCCGAACAGCTTACTTTCAACATGGACGAAAGACTTAACTACATCGAATCCTTCGGATCATCATTGACGGAAGCCGAACTCATGCATCAGACGGAGTCGCGACTTAATGTCATTCCGGCAATTGAATTTCGCGACGTTCACTTGTGGTTTGATGAAAAGAAAATTCTCGATGGTTTGAGTTTCACCGTTCGACGTGGCGAGACGAAAATCGTTCTCGGACGATCAGGCGGCGGAAAATCGACGATCATCAGACTCATCCTGGGTTTGTTAAAACCTGACGAAGGCAGAATCTTGGTGGACGGCGAAGATATTACTTTCTACGACGAAGAAGAAATGACGCTGGTGCGTCAAAAAATCGGAATGATTTTTCAGGAAGGCGCATTGTTTGACTCGCTTTCCGTCTATGATAACGTGGCTTACAGATTACACGAACAGGGACTTGACGAGTCGCAGGTTGAAGAGGAAGTTGTACGAATGTTGAGATTCGTGGACCTCGAAGACGCGATCGATAAATTGCCAAATGAACTTTCCGGCGGAATGCGCAGAAGAGTAGGAGTCGCACGGGCATTAGTGGGAAATCCGAAAATTGTTTTGTTTGATGAACCAACCGCCGGACTCGATCCGCCTACCGCGCGGACAATCTGCGAACTCGCGATTAAACTTCGTGATTTAGAAGCGGTTTCGTCAATTTTTGTCACGCATGAAATGCAAAATCTCCATTACTTGTGCTCCGAATACGCGACGGTCAATGAAGACGGCGCTGTCGTTTTTGAAGCCGAAGGCGAGAAACTTTGTTTGATCAATACCGAGGTCATGATGTTGCGGGAAGGAAAAGTACTTTTTCGCGGGAAGGATGAAGAACTCCGTGAGTCTTCTGATCCATACGTCAGAAGATTCGTTCGCGGACGTTGAGCTCGAATTTGAATTAGAAATTATCAAAGTCGACGGATCTAACGCTTATGTCACCAAGAACTGCCACCCCAGGATTTAGTCAGTTGCGTGTTGGGATTTTTGTCTTGATCGGACTTATCGTTTTGGGATTTCTGATCTTGAATTCAACGGGTGAATTCAACCCGTTCGAAAAGCGCTTGCAACTCAAAGCGCGATTTTTGAGCGCGGATGGGTTGCGCGAAGGCGCGGAAGTTCAACTCGCGGGAATTCATATCGGTAGAGTGGAATCGGTGAGCTTATTGCCCGCAGACAGCCCCGAAAACGAAAAGGTCGAGGCCGTGATTAGCGTAGTGCAAAGGCTCGAAGGGAAACCTATTTCCGAGCGAATCAGAACTGATTCGTTGGCTCAGTTGATTGCTACGTCGGTTTTAGGGAGCGAAAAGAGTATTAATATCAGCCCGGGAACACCCAAGGGCTCACCGGTTGAAGAGAATCACATATTGAACTCCAGTGCCGCGATTTCCATTAATCAACTTACCGCCACCGGAAACGATCTATTGCAACAAATCAACAAACTAGCGATCCCGACTAGTGAGATATTGACCAAAGCGAATGCGGGCGACGGTACTCTCGGACGAGTCATCAACGATGAATCTTTATACAACAATCTCGATGCAAGCGTCGGTGAAGCAAAGATCACGATGTTGAAGATTCAGAATGCCGTCGATCTTGCCCGCAGCGGAAAAGGCAGCGCCGGGAGACTTCTAAATGATCCTTCGCTTTATGAAAACCTAAACCGAACAATTAGCAATCTCGATCAGGTATCTAAGGATTTGCGCGAGGGTCGAGGATCTGCCGGAAAATTCTTCGCCGATGAGGCTCTCTATAACGACTCGCGGGCGGCAATTCAGGATATTCGCGATTCGCTTCGAGATATGAAACCGACGATTGAAAGACTCAACAATATTTCGAAAGATTTCGAAGTAATTGTTGGCGATCTTAATCAAGGAAAAGGAACTGCGGGTCGTTTCTTGAAGGATGAAGCTCTCTACGACGACGGGCGCACCGCGGTGAATCGACTTAACGATGCGGTAGATAAATTCAACTCAATACTTGGAGATGCTCGGGGAGGAAAAGGAACTTTGGGCAAGATCCTTACGGACGAAAGCCTTTTCAACAATCTCAATCAAACGTCTTCCAATTTCAGCCAGCTCTCGTCCGAAGGGACTAAATTTATGTATGACTTCCGTCAGAACCCCAAAAAGTATTTAACCATCAAGTTCAAGCTGTTTTGACACTTCTAGTTTTACATTAACGTACGTTTGCTTTTTGCATTAGCTCCCAAGTGTTAATTCACACTATATAAGAGTTTATACGGCGACACTTTAGTCATCACTTTAAGTTACATCGGCGATAATCTTACGATGCACTCGAGGGCTAATTCCACAGGTCAACTCATACGAGATCGTTTGAGAGTATGAAGCCAGCTCTTCAGCAGTCACGGATAAATCATTTTCTATTCCGATTATTGTCACATTTGAATCAACTGACGCCGATGGAATGTCTGTAACATCAATCAGTGTCCAATCCATTGACACGCGACCAACGACATTTGCAAAGGCTCCATTGACAATCATGGTGGACTGATTAGAAAGTGCTCGCGGATACCCGTCGTGATAGCCAATCGGAACGGTTGCAATTCTCGAAGGTCGTTTGGTGCGGAATGATCTTCCGTAGCCAAGAGTCTCATTTGGCGGGACGTCCTTAATAAAGGCGATTTTGGATTGCAGGCTCAGGACAGGACGCAACTCCGGAAGTTGTAAATCTTTCGGCAGAATGTCCCGATAGAGTCCATAAAGCAATCCGCCGATCCGTACCATTGATTGTCGCGAGGCAGGATGACGAATTGCCGCCGGTGAGTTTGCCAGATCCCTGTAAGTGAATTGAAATCCTTTGGCGCTCAAAAGCGCGTAGGCTTGATCGAAGCGATTCAATTGTTCATTGGTGTAATCATCTTCACTCGGATCATCCGCCGAGGCGAAGTGACTCATCAAACCTTCAACCCGAAGATTTTTCAACTCACGGATTCGATCGGCAAACTCGGATAGATTCTCCAACCGAATTCCAACCCGTCCCATACCCGTGTCTACCTTTAGATGTATGGGAACAACCGTATTGAGATTTCGTGCAGCACGATCGACTAATACTGCACTTTCAAGAAGAAAAATCGCCGGCGTAATGTTGGATCGAATTATCTCGGATTCCTGTCCTTCCCAAAAACCGCCAAGACACAAAATCGGTTTTCGAATTCCAGCTTGGCGAAGTTCAATTGCCTCTTCTGGAATTGCGACACCGAACCAATCGATTCCGGATCGCTCAAGTACTTGGGCGCAAGGTACCGCACCATGTCCGTAGGCGTTGGCTTTTACGACCGCAAGATATTCGCAGTTCGAACCAATCCGCTGCTTTAAGTGTTTGAAATTTTGCGCTAGATGATCGAGGTGAATTCCAGCCCAGGTAGGACGCATTGATGATTGATTGCTGCTTACCAGCCTTTACTTTTTCGTAGCGAATTAATGTGTTCGGTGTGATGTCTTCCGTGCCAGGAATACAATACAGTCATGTAATTTAAATCGACTTCCCTGTCGTCCGGATATTTCAGCTTACGGGAAAATTGATTTTCGTTCAGCGATTGAAGCAACACGAACCATCTGTCATGAAGCGCATCCAGCAAGCGTAGAGAAATTTCCGACGAAATATCTCTTGCCTCTCTCGTCTCTGCCCAAAGCTCTTCCCGATAAACCTTAATCGTTGGAATATCCTCGGTCAGCGCGAGCTTGAAGCGAGTAAAACTATTGATGTGACTATCGGCAAGATGATGAATAACCTGGTCAAGTGTCCAGCCTTCCGGGCGATACGGTGTCTTCATTTGTTCATCCGTAAGTCCGGCAACGGCAATTCGGATTTTCACCGGTAGCTCGCCAATGTCGCGTATGAAAGTCGATCTCTCTTTCAACGCAGTATTCCTATCGAAAGAAAACTTACCGATCGGATATCGCAGGTCATTTTCAGTTGCTGCCATCTTCACTCAAGTCCTCGAATTTCGTGTATTCCTTTAAGAAAGCAAGTCTCACTGTTCCCGTCGGACCATTGCGTTGTTTAGAAATTATCAGTTCCGCGACCGGATCATCGACGTCATCGGACTTATTGTAATATGACTCCCGATAGATAAACGCTACGACGTCGGCATCTTGCTCGATGCTTCCGCTTTCACGAAGATCTGACATTTGCGGTCGCGGCGGATTTCGCGTCTCAGGTGCCCGAGACAATTGCGACAGCGCGATAACGGGAACATCTAATTCCTTTGCGAGCGATTTTAGTTCCCGCGAAATTTTTGACACTTCCTGCTGACGCGATTCCGAACGACCGGCTACTGTCATCAACTGCATATAGTCAACAATGATAAGGTCGAGTTTTTTCTGTTCCGCGAAAAGTCTTCGCGCTTTCGCACGCATCTCAAGAACAGTAATTCCGGCTGTATCGTCAATATAAATTTTTGCGTTCGACAAAGTCCCAACCGCGCCGGCGAGCCGGGTCATATCGTCCCGATTTAATAGCCCACGACGAAACCGTTGTGCATCAACCCTGGCTTCCGTCGTCAAAAGTCGAATCGC
>DAITAB010000316.1:0-2528 GCA_036824525.1 Pyrinomonadaceae bacterium | reverse complement strand
CCAATTTTTACTCTGTCGGAGTAATCGAAAGTAACTTCCAAGGTAAGAACTAAAGAAACGAAAAAAACCTTGACGTTGATACTGAAGCACATGCGCAATTTCGTGTGCGATCAGTTCGCTTG
Organism: Pyrinomonadaceae bacterium; assembly: GCA_036824525.1. Classification (GTDB taxonomy): domain Bacteria; phylum Acidobacteriota; class Blastocatellia; order Pyrinomonadales; family Pyrinomonadaceae; genus DAITAB01. The sequence goes on along the minus strand of DAITAB010000316.1, from coordinate 2,406 downwards.
GGAACCGCAGACGACTTTCCTCATCGCGTATGCCGATTTCCGGTTTCACAAATATGTAGTTGCCGATGGTTATTCCGCTGATACCTAAAATGGTTGTGATCATTCTCGCGCCGCTTTTTGCAAAGATCTTTATTGCAGGAAGTCCATATTCGTCGCGTGAATTTTCACTGATGAATGTTTCAAACTTCAGGCGAGATCGATCGGCGAGTTCCATCAACTACTCCACATTTTGAATCTGCTCGCGAATTTTTTCGATATCTGATTTGAGACCAAGTGCAGTTTCTTTGATTTCCATAATGTTTGACTTGGAAAGTATGGTGTTAGCTTCGCGGTTGAGTTCCTGCGTTAGAAAATCCAGACGCTTACCTACGTCTTGATTTTGTTGCATGACGGCTTCGAATTGCTGAACGTGACTTTTCAATCGAGCAAGCTCTTCTGAAACATCGCTTCGGTCAACCAGATAAGCGATTTCCTGCGCCAGTCGCGCTTGATCCAGTTCAATCTGATTTCCCGTCTTTGCGAGTGTTTCGGTAATTCTTTTCGATAGACGCTGAGTATATTCTTCGGCAATTGTCGCCGTCTCTTTTTCAATAGCAGGAATTCGCGACTTGATACTATCGATCAAACCTTGGAGATCGATAAGCTGTGCCGCGCCTTCTACTTCGCGCATTTTCTCCAGCTCATTAAGAGAAATCTCTACTGCTCGCTCCAAACCTCTTACAAAACTTTCGCCCGGCTCTTCTTTTTTCGGCTGAAGCACATTCGGCAGCCTCGCTATCACGTTGATGTCCGGTTCGCCCGCGAGATTGAATTCGCGTTGCATATCACTCAAAGCCGCCACGTAGCCTTTAATTAAGTTTCGATTTAATTCGTAGGTAATTTCGCTTGCCCGGTCATATGAAAGATTGACCTCAACTCTTCCTCGAGCAAGACGATTGGAAATAATCCGCTTGATTTGCTGCTCAAATGGTTGAAGCTCTTGTCCCAGACGCAGGCTGATATCTAAAAAACGATTGTTAACCGTTTTTAGCTCAACATTGATCGTAAATCCTTCTTCAGAAACGGAACCGCGTCCGAAGCCTGTCATTGATTTCATATGAACGCGTCTCTTTCGACCTATTCAAAACTTTTCTACTTTTAAACTATTCAACGGGTTCAATCTGATATTCGCCTTTTTGTTCGGAGTAAAATTCATTGAGAAACTCAATGCCTTTTTTCGCGCTCAAGTTATGTAGAATTTCCATGTTTTCATTGGTGCGAAACTTTTCAATTCGGTCAGCACGATCCAGATATCCTGCGCGATAGGCTTTTTCGATACTTACGGACGCCGCGCCGCGAAGCTCGGCAGGCGCCAGAAAAACGTTATTGTATTCGATTTCAAGCAGTACGTATTTATGCTTCGCCAGCAAGTCTGAAAGTTTTGCCGCGCTGTAACCGAAGAAATGATGCCGAAGCGTGCGATTAGGCGCGTAATTGACCACGAACTTAATCGGCGGCGGAATTTTTTCGTTATATTCGGAAATTATCAAACTCGGTCGAAACTCTGACAAAACGGCGTCCAAAACCCAATAATCATTGCCGTCAATGTCCAGACTCAATATCCCGAAATTTTTTTGAACTGAATAAACCTTTAGCAAATTCACGACATTAAATGGCGTTACCTCGCACCGGCACGCAAAAACATCGGGCAAATATTTGTAGGCGTTTGCCAACTTTGCGGCGTTTCGACTTCCGTATTCGATGCCCACGCCGTTCCAACCTTTAAGGAATAGATGGTAGGAGTTCGATTTCCGTATGCCGTCGCCCGCACCGATGTCAACGACCGTTTTGCTTGTCGATTCAATTTGCAGAGTGCTGATGTATTTTTCAATGATCTCCTGTTCGCCGAAGTTTGAAAAATGTCCGTTTTCGCGGAGAGTTTTCGCGCGTTGAATCAAGAAAACAGGATCGAGGTATTTCGTTATTTGCGATTTTGCGTTACTCATCCGTTTGAGCTAACCGGAATCAATTCTTCCTCGTCCGCAAACTGCAACTCGTAAAGCCGTTTATAAACTCCATGTTTGCTTAAGAGTTCGCCATGAGTTCCGGTTTCGATAATTTTTCCGCGTTCCATCACGACTATTTTATCGGCGCGGCGGACGGTGGAGAGCCTGTGCGCGATGACGATAGAAGTTTTATTTTGCATCAAATTGGCGAGTGCTTTTTGCACAAATCGTTCGCTCTCGGCATCGAGCGCAGACGTGGCTTCGTCTAAGATCAAAACGGGAGCGTTAAGTAAAACGGCACGGGCGATCGCAATCCGCTGACGTTGACCGCCGCTCAAAAATATTCCGCGTTCGCCGACTAAGGTATCAAAACCTTCGGGCAGCTCGCTGATAAAATCATCGGCTAAAGCGATGTGGGCGG
>DAITAB010000112.1:6351-8416 GCA_036824525.1 Pyrinomonadaceae bacterium | reverse complement strand
TATCCGAGCACAATCTGATAAGCAATCCAAAGTCCAAGTGCTACGTATGAAGGAACCACCGTCAACATGTTGAACAAAATCACGCGCACTTTTTTCGTCGGAAATAAAAGCATATAACCGCCAAGCACACCGGAAATCGCACCCGATGCGCCAAGCATCGGGATTATCGAGCCGGTATCCATAACGATTTGTCCGAGAGCGGCCGCGAATCCGACCAGTAAATAAAAGATTCCATATCGAATATGACCGATTCGATTTTCAATGTTGTCTCCGAAAATAAAAAGGAAAAGCATGTTTCCGAAAATATGCCCGAGACTGCCGTGCATAAACATCGAACTCAGAAAGGTTACGTAAACGGAAATCGGCGTCGGCTGAAGACTGATTTCACCCAGAACTCTTCCGACTGAATCTTTTATTTCATACATTCCCTTCAGGTCGGTTCCGGTGGTGATTTCTCTCGGAACAAGCGACATCGCATAAGTAAAACCATCGTTGTTACCCAAGCCCTGAAAGAGCACGAAAACGATCACATTTAGCGCGATGATCGCGTAATTCACATAAGGAATAATTCTGATTTCAGTATTGTCGTCGCCGATTGGAAACATTTTTCTCCTCTCTTATTCACTCGCGAAATAATTTTCGTGTCGCCTCACGCTCATTCACATTCGCGTTTCTGCCAATTTGTTCATTTCGTTTTCAGTAACTCAAATCCTTCGCTTCGCGCAACGAAGGTCGCTGCGGTTAAATCGCCGACGACATTCAGCGTCGTCCGGCACATATCTAAAATTCGGTCTACGCCGAGAATGATCGCGATCAACGCCGGATTGATTCCGATCATCGCGAGTATTCCGATGATAAACGGAATCGAACCGGAAGGAACACCGGCGGTTCCGATGCCGCCAAGTATCGCTAGATAAACTACCGTGAGTTGCTGCGCAAGTGAGAGTTCAACTCCGGCAAGTTGCGCGAGAAACAAAACCGTCACGCCTTCATAAAGCGCGGTTCCGTTTTGATTCGCGGTCGCGCCGACCGTCAACACAAAACTATTTATCTCTTTAGGCACGCCGAGATTTTTTTCGCTCACACGCAAAGCCGTGGGCAAAGTCGCGTTGGAAGATGATGTGGAAAACGCCGTGAGAATTACCGTGCGGACTCGTCGGAAAAAATCTATCGGATTGAGTTTTGAAAGAAGCCAAACCGAAAGCGAATAAACTCCGAACATGTGAATCGAAAGTCCGAGCAGAACCGTCGCAACGAACCAACCGAGCGTTCCGAGTAGTTCGATTCCGAACCGAGCGACGTTTGTAAAAATCAGACACGCAACCGCGTAAGGCGCGAGTTTCATTACGATATCAATGATCTTCGTAGTGATCGCAAAAAGTCCTTCCATGAAACTCACGAAAGGCGCGGAGACTTGCGTCGGCAAAAGTGTCGTCGCAATTCCGATAATCAATGCGAAAAACATCAGATGAAGCATGTCCGGATTTTCTTTCGAGACCGAATTCAAAACATTTCGCGGCACGATCGATTTCACTACCGACATCAGAGGAGTGTCGCTTTTTGCGGCTTCGTCCGCTTTCTTCTGATCTTCAACTCGCTTCGCCGCATCGCCGCCGAATTGCTGTTGCATCTTTTCGGCGATCTCCGGGGCGATGCGTTTTCCCGGCTTGATCGTGTTTGCCAAACCGAGACCAATCACGACCGAGATCGCAGAAATTACCAGACAATAGGCAAATGACTTAAAACCGATACGACCGAGTTTTCTGATATCGCCAATTCCCGCAACGCCAACCACCAGCGACGAAAAAACAAGCGGCACGACGATCATCAAAAGCAGATTTAAGAAAAGTTGACCGATCGGTTCGGTAAAATTTTTTATGAATGAAGTGAGGTTTTCGCCGCTTCCACCTGCATACCAATTTGCTACGACTCCCGTAACTGCGCCGACAACCAAGCCGATGAGAATTTTCGTGTGAAGCGCGAGACCTTTGGGCTTGTCGTGCGTCTGATCATCGAGATCGGTGCGAAGCTCTTGTTCGTATGCATCGCCGCCGTTAGTTTTATT
>DAITAB010000112.1:0-6251 GCA_036824525.1 Pyrinomonadaceae bacterium | reverse complement strand
TCATCTTCCCCACTTCAATTTATTTCGCAGCACATCGAAATAATTCCTGTTCGGCGGCTGAACAAGATTGAATGTCGTCTTACTTTTTTTTATGACGACTCGATCATTGGTTTTCATTTCGTAAGCGACTTGTCCATCAAGCGTAAGCGCAACTCCTTCCGATTTGTTTTTGATTTCCAGAGCAATCTCGGCATGATCGGGCACAACAATCGGTCGATTCGTTAATGTAAAAGGGCAAATCGGAGTAATGACCACTGCATTCATTGAAGGATAAACAATTGGTCCGCCGGCGGAGAGATTGTATGCGGTCGAACCGGTCGGCGTAGAAACGATCAATCCATCGGCGCGAAATGAATTTACAAAAAGCCCATTGAGACTCGCCTCAATCTCAATAATTCGAGCAACCACAACTTTATTAATGACTACATCATTCAATGCGCGACCCCTATTTAGAATTTTTCCGCCGCGCCTATGCTGCACATCAAGCATCACCCGCCGATCAACTTCAAACTTCCCTTTTAGAATTTCATCAAGCGCGTCAAACATCTCCTCGATACGAAATTCCGTGAGGTAACCGAGACCGCCATAATTAATTCCGAGCACCGGAATTTCGCGATCGCCAATAATGCGTGCGCTTGAAAGTATCGTTCCATCGCCGCCGAGAACTACCAGAAGATCTGTGTCTTTGCGAATTATTTCGATTTCCGTTTTCGAAATTCCGCGTCGCTTTGCGTCGAACTTAATCTTTTTATCGCGCGGATTTCCCAAAACTTTGATTTTTCTCTGGCGGAGCCATTCGGATAGTTCGCCCGCAGTTTTCCATGCCGCCGCATTATTCGGCTTCACGATAAGCCCGACACTTTTTATCGAATTCTTTGGCATCAAATTTCGTTGTAAGAAAGTTGAGGAATGATAACTGAATCGGGCGAGATGTGAAACATTTGGCAAGCGCCGAAAATTTCGGTGTCAAAATAAAAGAGTCAGGCATGCCTGACTCTCAACCTTGAAACCATTTTTCTTAACGAAAAACCACACTACTCGTCTTTCGGCGGTTCGGCGAAGTTGTAAACAATCACTCCGCTCACTTCGATAGGATTTCCCGCGAGCTTCGTCGGCGTAAATTTCGCATTTCGCGCGGCTTGAACTGCCGACTGCCGCAAGAGCGGGTGTCCGCTTACCGCACTTGCGGAAATTACACTGCCGTCTGTGCCGATTATCACTTGAACTTTCACCTCGCCAAATGCTCTTACGGCGCGCGCCGCCGCTGGATATTCGGGAATCGGCAATATCGTTGCCTTTCCATTCACAACTCCCGCATTAATTTGCTTCGGGATTTCGCGTGCTATCGGAGCCGCTTCCGGAGTCGGGGCTGACATAGGAACCGGAGCTTCCGCGACTTTTGATTCGCCAGGTTCTTTTTTCAGAAAGACCAGTTTGGCAGACAAATTTCCGATCGGAGTTTCGCGATCCTGGAGAACCGTCAAAACTTTTCCGCCGTCGCTGAGCGTCCATGTCTCTTTAGTTGTAATCGTGAATTCGCCCATCGGTGAATTCCCTTTACGAACTGAACTGAGTTTCAAATCTTCTGAAGATAAAATTGCTTTGAGCGTGGAAGTTCCCGCGAACTGTCCGCCACCAGATTCGGAAGTAGTCTCCTTACCGTCAAGACTATAAGTCATCGCCTGTGGTTGCCGACGCGGCATTTGTCCGCCGCCCATCGGAGGAGCGCCAGATCCGGTTCCGTTTCCCCTACCGCTTCCCATTCCGCCGCCAAAACCTCCGCCGCGTCCGCCTTTAATTGCGGTCTCAACCAAAATTGTCTTTTCGTCTTGTTTCACCGTCATTGAAATTCCTTCGATGCTTTTCAACATTTCCGGGAGTTCACTCTTACTTAAATCCGCTTCCCACTGCCCCGAATAATTCGTGACTGCGCTTTGCGAAAAAGCCGCAAATGAAAACGTAAGCAAAATTGCTGCCGCAAAAAACAAACTTCTAAACTTCATTTTGTGTCTCCTTAAGAAACTGTGGTCGCCGAAACTTAGACGCAATCGCGCGTGATTTCGTTTTAATAAATTATCGTCAAGCCGAAACCGCGCGATCCTGATTCAGCTTGCTGTTTCGCATGCCGTATGAAAAATAAATCACCATTCCGACGAGCAGCCAGATGCCGAAACGAATCCAGTTTGTGATTCCAAGCTCACTCATCAAATAACCGCAGGAAAGCATTCCTAGCACCGGAATCAGCGAAAGGCGCTTTACGAAACTCAGTACTGCCAAAGCAATCGCGAGCAGCGCAAAAGAGAGCGATGGAATTTTGTGTGACAAAGTACCTAGAAAACTTTCGCCTTCTACAGTCGGTGAAAAATTCGTGAAGAAATCACGGACCGATTCGCCGTTAAAATTAAAAATAAGAAATGCACCGATGAGAATCATTGCCGGCACGATAAATTGTCCGTTGATGTATGGTACGAAGCGACCCTCGCGACCGAATTCTTTGTCTTTAAAAAGTACGCCGGCGCACACCAGGAAAAACGCAAACAAAGTTCCGATAACCGCAAGATCGGTGACTTCCGTAAGATTCATAAAGAGCGCCGGAATCGCAACTACCAAACCCGTAATGATTGTGGCGAACCAAGGCGTTTTGAAGCGCGGATGTATCGACGAAAAAATTTTTGGTAATAATCCATCGCGACTCATTGCCATCCAGAGTCGCGGTTGACCGATCTGGAATACAAGGAAAACCGTAGCCATCGCAATCACTGCACTGATCGCGATAATTCCTGCTAACCAAGGAATATTTGCTCCTTGTTCGCCGAAGACGAAAGCCAGCGGATCGCCGACATTGAGCTTCGAATAATTCACCATTCCGGTTATTACGAGCGCGAGCAAGCAGTAAAGAACTGTACAAATCGCCAATGAATAAATCATCGCACGCGGCAAATCGCGATGCGGATTCTTGCACTCTTCGGCGGTGGTTGAGAGCGCATCGAAACCGATATAGGCAAAAAACACGGCGGCGACTCCGGTCATAATTCCCGTAAAACCATTCGGTGCAAATGGTGACCAGTTCGATGGCTTTACGTAAAACGCGCCCAAAACAATCACCAGCGCGATTACCGTAAGTTTGAGAATTGTCATTATGTTCGACGCAAATTTCGATTCGCGAATTCCGATGTAAACCAGCGTCGTCATCAGAACTGTGATCAGCAACGCAGGCAAATCCGCAATGATCGGAATACCTCCAAGTTGCGGCGCCGAAATCCACGCGTCAAACGCCTCGAGCTTAGTGCAACTGATTGTCGCATCGACCGCATCGCAACCCTGCCGCAATTTTTCAACTGATATCGAACCGCCCTTCATCGCTTCCTGCACGGCTTCGAAACCGCGTTGCGCGGAAAGAAAATCCATCGAGTAATGTAGCGGAATATTTATGCCGTAACCTTTCAACATTCCGGTGAAGTAATCGCTCCACGAAATCGCGACCGCGATATTTCCAATCGCATATTCCACAATCAAATCCCAACCGATTATCCAGGCGATGATCTCGCCCAAACTCGCGTACGTATATGTATATGCCGATCCCGCCACGGGAATCCGCGACGCGAATTCCGCGTAACACAATGCCGAAAAAGCACACGCGATCGCCGCGAATATAAAAAGGAAAATCACGCCCGGTCCGCCCCGATTCGCCGCACCGCCGATCATCGCAAAAATTCCTGCGCCGACGATCGCCGCGATGCCCATCAAAGTTAGATCAAACGTGCCCAAAGTTCTTCGAAGATGCGGTTCGGTCAAAGATTCAGCGTCCGAAAATCCGCCGGCGGCGTCTGCCTGAATTTGTTCAATCGATTTCTTCCGAAGTAATTGATTCATAATATTTCTTCCCTTTTTGAACCGGCATGCGACGAATACTTGAAACTTCCTGCGGCTAAGTTGTTTAATCTCAGTCTCTGGCGAGATTGAGTTGTTTGGTGTGCGAATTTTGAATGAAAACGTGTCACTATGCAATGGAAATTTAAGACCATTAGGCTTTTAATGGGTCAAAGATAGTTTTTTAAAAGATACTGAAGGCTGGATTTCCGTCGGAAAATCGGTGACGAAATGATTGCTCGTACCATATATCAAAATCTTGATACATCGTTTGTTGACGTCGAGGCTTTATTGCGACACCTACAACGCCAGAAATTTCTAGGTGCCGTTCGAGTTAAGCTGAATGGTTATGAAGCGGAAGTGCTCTTGGGAAAGAACGAAAAAATCGTTGCGCGAGAGAGCGACCAGTCACAGGGACGGGAAAACGCCGGCGAGACTGCCCTCCAACGCGTTTTGACTCGCACACGCCAATCGCGCGGAACGATTGATGTTTTTCAGTTTTCACCGGCGGTATCCGAAACTGCTTCGAACGCGAAAAAATCGTCGGAAAAGCAAAAAATCAAGGCTGCAATCAATAAAGTAAATCTCAAGGAATCTCCGGCTTTGTCCGATTCGCAACGGAAATTGTTTCCGCGGGTTGAACCTGCGCCGGAAAATGATCCTCAACCGAAACACGTCGAAGCGCCCGCCGAGTTAACTCAACGCGCCAAGAAACTGGTAATGACGGACGATGATTGGAGAATTCTGATCAGACTTTCCTGTGAGATTCTCGCCGTAATTAATAAATCCTTCGCGACCGCGGGATTGGAATTTGTTCCGGTCTTCTATGAAATTCGAACCGCAATCGCCGCCGACTATCCATTCATGGATCCGAAGAAGACTATCGTTTACTTTGATGGACACCGCCTTCGCCTTACGCAAAAAGTTTCGCCACCGTTGTTTGCTGCAAGTATTAACGACGTAGTCCGAAAACTAACACAAAAGCTTTCTCCAAAAACTAAAATGGCGGAGCTACAGCTGGATATCATCTCAAAACTCTCTCTCCTAAAAGAGCGACGTCATTTTCAATACCAGCGATTTAACTTCCTTCCCCATATTGAACAACTTGTAAAAAAATAATTTTCTTGCCGCGGATTAATTCTTGGTTTCGTTCACCGCTCAAGTTAGAATTTTTCAGGAACAATCTATCAAGGAGTCATAAATGGACTGGAAAGTTTTTGCCTTTGCTTTCGGTACGCTTTTTCTCGCCGAGCTTGGCGACAAAACTCAACTTGCAATTATTACGATGTCAGCCAACTCGGAAAATAAGACTTCCGTCTTTTTGGGCGCGAGCTTAGCGCTGGTCGTCGTCTCGCTACTCGGGGTCGTTTTCGGCGCCGCGATCACCAGATTTGTTCCGGCTGAATGGTTACAAAGAGTTGTAGCGGTTTTGTTTATCCTAATTGGCGTTTATCTGCTTTTTCCCGGAAAGCTATTTGGAAATTAACCAAATTTCGCTTTCCGAATATTGGCGATGTTGGGATGTTTTTCCGTTTGATTATGAATGTGCCGCGCAGATACAGAGCAGTCTTTCCTGTTTTTCTTGTGGCGATTTCCCTCTTCACATTTTTGCTGCTGCGGTCCTCGTCAAACACGCGCGCATCCACCGCCAAACAGTCCAATCGAAAAGTCTTTGAAGAGCTTCGTCCGATTCAAACGGAAAGCGCTGCCAGCGGAATCTCGTCCGAAGTTCGATCTTTCGGCGCACCCAAACCTGATGCGGGAGTTACAAGCCGTAAGATAGGAAGAGCAGAGGAGCAAACACGCGAAATCCCAAACAAAATTCCCTTCAGAAAACAAGTTGTCGGCGCGGCGCCTGATGACGATTCTACGCCCGCCAGGATTATCAGCGACCCAATGCCTGCACCGATTCGATCCTTTCAGGGAATTTCAAGCAATGACAACGCCTCCGCTTACGGTGCACGATTTATTCCTCCCGATACGAATGGTGATGTCGGTCCAAATCATTACGTTCAGGCGGTTAATGTCCTTTTAAGAATCTTCGATAAACAAGGAAACGCACTGAGTCCGCCGTTCAAATTAAGCACGCTCTTTGCGCCGCTTGGCACTGCGTGCTCAACACGAAACGACGGCGATCCGATTGTTCTTTATGATCCGCTGGCTGATCGCTGGATTATCAGTCAATACTGCGCAGCATTTCCACCGTTTCGACAGATGATCGCGATTTCCCGTTCCGGTGATCCCACCGGCAGCTATTTTCTTTATGAATTCGTAATGCCAAACGTAAAGCTCAATGACTATCCAAAACTCGCGGTTTGGTCTGACTCTTACACGATGTCAACTGATGAATTCTTGGGTAGCGACTATGCCGGCTCGGGAGT
>DAITAB010000315.1:0-2537 GCA_036824525.1 Pyrinomonadaceae bacterium | reverse complement strand
ACAACGGTTGGACTAAGAGTAATTCCCGCGGTGGCTGAATATTGTGAATTGAGCGATTGGACTCCCGCTGCGGTGTAGTTAATTCCGTCCTTGAGATGTTTACCGTAGTCAAACACTCCGTGGTACTTGGTGGCGAGGTTTTCGCCTCTCAAATATGCGTGTCCGGTAATAATTCCTTGTGCCCAAGTGATTGTTGTTGAACCGACGACGCTTGAAGGAGTTGGAAACGAAGTCGACGTTTGAATTAATCCGCTGCCGCCTTTCGCACCATTAAAGGTCATGCCGGTTTTGTAAACTCGCGCAAGTTTCACTGCGCCATCAACATTCAGTTCTCCGGCACCTTGTTCGAACATGTTGTATCCCGGGATTGATTGTGCGGTGTATTGCAAAATCATCTTCACCATTGAAGGTGTGAGATTTGGATTGACTTGAAGCAAAAGCGCCGCCGCACCCGATACTACCGGCGCGGACATCGAAGTTCCGCTCATATACATCATGTCGTTGTCATCACCGGAAATGTCCAGCGTTGAATCAGTCAGTGTTGGAAACATCGAAATGAGTGTGCTGGTCGATTTCGCTTTTGCCGAAATTACACGGTTACCCGGCGCGACAATATCCGGTTTAATCAAGTTGTCATAAATTTTCACGCCCGATACCGAGTAAAAACTTCGTGTTGGTCCTCGCGAACTGAACGTCGTAATTCCATCGTCACTACGCGAATCCGTTCCGAAACTATTCGTTGAACCCACGGTTAAAACAGTTGGGTCATTCGCCGGCGAATGTATGTGTCCGTATTCTTTAACTCCGGTGAAAAGGTTCTTTCCATCATTTCCGGCAGCGGCGACGACTATGATTCCCAGGGCGGCCAATTCGCGTACTTTTACGCAGATTGGATCATTGGTCCAGGTATCGATTGCCAAAGCGCCGAGACTCAAATTTACTACGCGAATGTTGTAGGTGGTTCGGTTGAGTTTGATCCAGTCAAGTGCGCTGAGAAGCCATGAAGTTCTTCCCAAACCATTACTGTCGAGCACTCGAAGATTAATTATTTTGGCATTCGACGCAATACCGGTATATGCACCTGAATTGCGCGAATTTCTTCCTGCTGCAAGCCCGGCAACGTGTGTTCCGTGTCCGTAATTGTCATCAGTGGTAGATTCGCTATCCACAAAATTCTGACTATACGCGATACGACTCGCCAGCGAGGAATTTTGAAACGCTTTGTGATTAACAAGCAAACCCGAGTCAACGATTGCGATTCCTACGCCGGTTCCATCAAGTGTATAGGCGGCGCGAGTGCCCAATGCCGGCTGTGATCGCATGTTTAATGTTCCCGTGGTTGTCTCTAGGTGACCGAGCAATTTTGTCGGACGATCCGGTGAAACGTAATTGATCGCACCGGTTTGTGCTAATGCCTCAACGGCGGAAAGCGATAAGTTGGCAACCAGAGTTTTTGAATTTCCGATGCGTTCATTCACTCGTATATCGTTTTGCGTCATTGCCGCGCGAAGTGCTGAACTGTTTGCGTCTTTCGCTTGAATGATTACATCAACGCGAGTTGTGCCAGTCGGATCCTGAGCCAACATCTCACGCAGATCGGGAGACACCAAATCACCGCGGAACAAATCATCGGCTGATTTCGTTTTCGCAACGTTGTCATTAATCTTTGACAATGAATTTCCGACGTTGATAGGCGAAAATAACGAGGCAACCTCTGCATTCTTAGCGATACCTTCTTCGAATTCGCTCAATGAACTTCCACCAATTACGCGAATCGAGTTTTCGCGAAGGAAATTCGCGAGTGAATCGCTGATGCCGGTCGCACCTACGAAATCCTGTAGATCATCAATAAATAAAATTGTTTCATTGTTCGATTTTGAAACCTGTCGCAAAACGGCTTCGATATTTTGTGCTGCGATTGCGCGGTTTTCAGCGAAAACGGCGTTCACTTGGAGCTTTAGAATTATTCGATTTCGTAATGCCTCCGGAACATCACCCTTTGCAATGCGGACGGCAAGCGATTCGACGATCATATTCTGACTTTCGCCAGTTTCGTCGAGCAATACTGGCTGACGCATTCCGTCAGACAAAAGTGCATTGACCAATGCATCGACTTCGTCGTCGTAAATCGCGGCTTGACGAATTTGTCCGCTTCGCGCGAGCCGAGTAAGATCGGTCGTTAATTTTTCGACCGAAACTGAAGCAGTTGCGCCTCTCGATTTAATTACGTTCGAAGCGTTTGCAAACGCTGCATTGGTGATTATCAATGCGAAGAGAAGCACCATTGAGGTGAACTCGGTTAGGGTTTTTTTGTTGATTCTGCCTGCCATTTCTTTTTGCTCCATTAAATTGACTGTGCGAAATCGAAAAACGCACGAATCGCCGCGAACACTATTGCTAGGAGCGTGCCAACAAAGCTCAGGTATTGTTTTCAATGAGTTAACGAATTTGGATGTTTGTTTGGGCGAATTGAAATGAGTCAGAGTGAAAGCGGTCATCGTTCAATTTGAACGAAAAAAAAGGAAGGCGTAAATGCC
>DAITAB010000111.1:0-8436 GCA_036824525.1 Pyrinomonadaceae bacterium | reverse complement strand
GTGAAAAGAAGCAGATGTGCGCGGTTATTCAATTTGCGTTTTGTTAGCTGCCGTCACTGAATCTCTTTAATCTCGTGGCAGCCTCTCTCTTCATCTTTAATAATCCGGTAACACTTGCAAGATGCCTTTGCCAAACCTTTCCGGTCAGTGATCGAAATGTGACCGCGGGTATGTGCAATCAGATTCTTTTGCTCGAGGACCATCGCCGATTTATTCACGGCTTCGCGGCGAACCCCCAACATGTTTGCCAAAAATTCCTGTGTTATCTCAAATTTTCTTGTTCCCATTCTGTCTGATGTCATTAGCAGCCATCGCGCCAAGCGTTCTTCGATCTGGTGAAAACGGTAGCAAGTTGCGGATTGCGAAACCTGTGTCAACAAGGAGTGGGTAAACCTTTGAAGAATGCGTGGCAAAGCACCGCCATTTTGGCACTCAGCAATTAACTCTTCTGCTTTCATCCTCATCGCAAAGCCTGCGCCTTGAACTATTGCGAGATTATTTGAAGCGTTCACGCCGAGAAAGACTGCAAGTCCCGCCATTCCCTCTTTCCCGACGATCCCGACTTCCAACGTGTCCTTGTCTTCGACCGCCGCGAGCAGGGAGATAATTCCGCTGTTCGGAAAATAAACATAACGAATGATCGCACCGCGTTTGTAAATCGTCTCACCATAATCCAGGGGAAAACTTTCCAGCTTTGACAACATACGCCGGTATTCATTAACCGGTAACGCGGCGAGTAAGTTATTCGATATTGGGTCACTTAATTTCTTGGTCTCGGACATCAAAACAATCCTTGTTTTCCTTATTACTGCTAACCGACAACCGACTTCATAAATAAATCAAAGTAAGCTAACGAATAAGAATGACAGAAAATTGCGTGCCGTCCGTTCGACAGCACACATATGGATTTTTTAATTGCTGATGGCGGTGTACTTATTCTTTGAGATGAATTTTCCGAGCAGGCGGTCGTATTCTTCTTTTACAACCTGATAGCATTCGCAGGCTTCGCGTTCAAGACCCGAGCGATCGAGCATTGTGATGGTGCCGCGTACATATCGGATCAATTTCTTTTTCCTTAAATGCGCGGCAGCGATCGAGACTCCTTCGCGCCGCACTCCGAGCATATTGGCAATGAGGTCGTGGGTCATGATCAACTTATTCGTTTGCAGGAGATCATGATTGATCAGCAACCAGCGGCAAAGTTGGTGTTCGACGGTGTGAAGTCGGTTACAGACGGCGGTTTGCGAGATCTGCGTCATCAGGTATTGGGTGTAGCGGAGCAGTATCTTCTGAAAAACGCCGCTTAGAGCAAATTCGCTTTTGAGCGCTTTCGATCTTAGGCGAAAGGCATTGCCCGCGCTCTGCACGACCGCACGGCTGGGCGTTGTGCTGCCGCCCATGAACAGCGCGATTCCCACGAGTCCGTCGTTGCCCGCCATGGCAATCTCTGCCGTTGACCCGTTTTCCATTATGTAAAGGAGCGAAATAATCGCCGTAGTCGGGAAATAAATGTATTCGAGTTCTTCACCGGATTCGTAGATTACATCGCCAAGTGAAAGTGTGACGGCTTGTAGATCACGCCTGAGATGCTCAAATTCTTCATCAGGCAGCGCGGCCAGCAGATGATTTAGCTTTGCCTCATCGGCAAGTTTCGTAACGGGCAAAATTCCTCCCATTTTCCACAAGAAAAATTAGTCTCGGATTTCTGTTTTCCTCGTAGAAAGAGCTTATCACAGCGACCCCGGCAGTGTGTGCCAGCGCACATTGGCTACTACAAGATAAACACCATAAGCGTTGGAACGCACATACATCGGAACACATCGCTGTTACCTTCGTCATACGCCTAAAAACAGCAGAAAAATTGGAATTTTGCTTTAGGGGCAAAAGATTTAAAAGGAGAAATAAATTGAAAATAGAAATAATGAAAAGAACCATTGCTGCAGCCGCGCTTGCGGTGGCACTCGTGCTTGGAATAGGACAAACAGCCAGCGCACAAAGAAACAGGAATGATGAAAATCGCCAGCGGCAGGCGGACAAAAAGGAACGCAAAGCTTGGGAAAAACGCGTAAAAAATGAAGACAAGCTGATCAGGTCTTACCAGCGCCAGGAACAAAACCGAATTAATCGGATGCGGAGAGTTCGTGCGGACTCAGAAAACAACCGCTATCGCATAAATCGTGACGGCAACTATTATGAAACCGACAATCGCGGTGCTGAATTCCTACGCCAGGCAGTGAATTACGGTTATCAGGAAGGCTATCGAACCGGACGCGACGACCGAAAAAGCGGACGTTCGGATAACTACAACGGTTCATTGATCTATCGTCGGGCAAATTATGGTTATCGAAACTACGTGAGTTCCGATCAGTATCAATATTACTTCCAACAAGGATTTCAGCGCGGATACGAAGATGGATTCAACAGCCGTTACCAATATGGCGCAAACAATAATGGTTCTCTCAATATTTTTGGAACCATTCTCGATGGGATTCTAAACATCCAGAGATACTAGAATCTTTTTTCGTTTCGCAATCAATCACATCCGGATTTGCAATCGTTGATCCGGGTGTTTTTTTGCTTTCGTTCAGTCCCGGCATTATGTGCGGCAACACACAGACAGTTGAACGGACATCAACTAGGCTTGAATCAAGTCACAGTCTACAACGTCGGATCCATTGAATTCGGACAGACGATTCAAAAGAGCACACGGTTGCTTTATCGGATCAAACGGCAAAGGCATTTAGAAAAATGACTGTGCAAAAGAGGATAAGAAAATGATTTCGTTATTGATTTGGTTGGTTTTAGGATTTTTGGCCGGCTACATTGCCAAGTTGATCATGCCCGGTCCTGATGGCGGCGGCGCGGTCTTAACTACAATTTTAGGAATTTTGGGTGCGGTAGTGGGCGGATTTCTCGGCAGGATGTTCCTGGGCTATCCGATGATCAGTTCCTTCGACAATATCGGAAACAGCCTCCCGAGTTTCGTCTCTTCAATCATTGGAGCGATCGTGGTTTTAGTAATTTACCGCGCTTCGACAGGTCGCAGCGTTCGCGCATAAAGAAGCATGGCTTGACGCATGAATTTACTTTGCTTTTTACACTACTACATTAAATTGCGCTTCGAGGTTTATCTGGGCCACCACCAGATCTCAAGTCCGTTAGGAGTGAAATGGCGATGGGCGCTCTGGCAGTCGAAACAGCAGCGTTTGGGTTTCCGTCTTTTCTGATCGCGCCTGCAATGAAATATTGATGGCAGTCAGACGGCGTGAAACGGAACAACTCGTTTGCCGGAGTTTTATGAAAACAAATTTTTTGGAGGAAACAATGAAGAAGCAAATATTAGTTACATGGGTAATTGGATTGGTTTTGTTTTTGGGTCTTGGGCAAGTCTATGCGCAGGGCGATCCAAAGATGAAGATGAAGATGGAAATGAATATGGCGGAAATGCACAAGAAACCGCAACACATGGTCATGATGGCATACCGGCATAATATGATCGCTTTTTCGAATGTGCTTTATTCCATGGCGGAAACCGGTAAGTTCGAAGATCTTGAGGCCGCTCGCAGTGCTTTTGCCGAGATAAAACGCAGCATGGAAAAAATCGACGAGATTCACATGGCGCACATGGGCAAAATGACCGCTGAAATGAAAGATATGATGAAACCGATGATGGAGAAAATGCAGGCGGAAAACGCTGTCTTGAAAGAACAAATCCGTGGACTGGAACGTGCGTTGTCGACGGGTGTGCCTGATGCCATGGAGGTCGAAATGCGTACGGCGGCACTAATCAAGCGCCTTGAAAAAATGGACATGCCTGAGATGAAAATGAAAATGAAAATGTAACCAATACATTCGCGGTATGTGTGCAAACACACATACGTGGGTTTTTGAATAAACTAAATTCCTAGTTTAACCAAATGGTCAAATGAAAAGCAGATTACCCAGCCATTCTTGCGTTGGCGGAAATTGATAGAACGAAAAACTACTGCCGGCAAAGATTTGAAAATCGAAACGAGGTGATTGGTTATGAGTTTTAACCTCGTCGATTACAAAGCGATTGCTTATTTAGAGGAAACAGTAATGCCGATACGCGCAATTAAAATTATCAAACGAGAAAACAACGAATCGTTGGATCAAAAAACGACAACGGTCAGTACCGCAAAAACCGAGGCTGATGCCGAACGCGGTATCGTAAACGCAGTTAGTAACTGGATATTGGAACGCAAGGAAAACGGCAGGTCGGAAAAGCAATTTTCGGACGACAAGATTTTGGCATGGAATCTCGTGTCTAAGGATGTAAGCGGAAACTTCCGGTAAACGGTTTTCCGTGCGACTAACAAATTCGCCGGAGGTTTTTGCAGAGAAACCTTCTGGCGGATTAAAACTGGTAAAACAGCTTCGCCGAAGCTCATGTAAAAACGAAGGTGAGAAAATATGAATTCCCTAAGAAATTTAATTTTGGCAGTTGCAATGATGTTTTCAATCGTCTTTATAGGCGACTTGATTTCCTCGAATGGAAATTTATCCGCTCAGGCTCAGCAAAGCCAAGGACATCCACGTAGAAAAGGTCTTGTCCGCCGCGGATATTACGGCGGTAGATGGGTAGTGCGCCGGACGTGGAACGGAACGCGTTGGGTTACGCGCAAAGTTTGGGTCGGAACAAAATGGACGGGTCGAAAAACCTGGCGAATGGGTCGAAAAATTACTAGCCGTTCGAAAAAGGTCGTTTACTAATCTCGGATGAAATCCACCAAAGGGATTCTATGAGCGAAATGATCTTGCCGGTTATTTCGTTGGCGAACAGATTTAGGAAATCGCCGCAGTGGTTTTTTGTGTGCTTGTTTTAAGTAGGTTATCAGCCGCTTTCGTAATTCCTTTGAACTTTCGAGGTGAGCTTTATGGACGAGAAACCATCAGAAAATGAAAACGCTACTCCCGAAACTCAGGGAGATGTGAAGAAGAACAGCCTGATGAAATGGGCAATGATCACCCTAGCTTTGGTGATACTTGCCATGATCTTCACTGTTTTTGTTGCGCCATTTATTGCCTCTAGTGTTTTCAAAAAACTAAACGAACCATCTAACTCATCCGGCGCAGCAAATGTAAACAATTAAGGAGATAACCATGGCAGAGGCAAGTACTAAAAAGTCGGTTGCAACAATTTCGGCAGAAATTTCCGAGAATAATAAACCGAACGATGCAGTCGTAAAAGAATTACAGAAACAGGTAGCAAATGCTTTCGTGCTTTATCTGAACTATAAGCACTATCATTGGCAGACATTCGGTCCTTTGTTTCGGGACCTGCATCGGCTTTTCGATGAATTTGCCGAAGAAGTCTATGGCACGATCGACGTTTTGGCGGAACGCGTTCGGATGATCGGACAAAATCCGGTTTCACGCATCGAAGAATTTCAAAAAACCGCCTCCATCAAATCCGCCGGCGAAAACAAGGATATGCATCAGATGGTAAAAGAAGCCGATACCAATGCGATCAAGATAATCAAGGAAATGCGCGATGCTATAAAAACCGCCAATGATAATGACGATCCGGGAACAGCAGATGTCCTCACCCGTTTCGTTCAAATTCACGAAAAACACGAATGGTGGTTGCGCGATATTTTGGTAAAGCGCGATGGTTTGACGGATTAAATACAAAAAAGCTGACAGCAGCCTGCGCATAAGACAGAAAGATGTACAAAGATTCAGAAACACAAATCGAAAAACAACGGTGTAATTAGTTGAGGAGTGGCAAGGGAAATATCTCTTATTTATTTCTATTTTGAGCAAAGGTGAATTCTATATGTCATTAATAAAATGTCAGGAATGTGGAAGTGAAATTTCAACTGAATCGGTTGCTTGTCCGAATTGCGGGCGTCCGATGGTCGACCTGCAACCTATTATTCAAAGAGAAGTTCTGATTGCTGATGCTTCGCGCGTCGATGCCTTCCCGAAATGGCTTATCGCTCCGATCGTTATATTCGGCGCTCTTGTAGTGTTTCTTTTGATTGTACTCATGCGAAGCTCCGGTGATGATGCAAATGCAAATTTGCGCAGTACGAATCTCAACGTTGCCATCACCCAGAGAAATCCTGATACGAGAGATACTTCAAGCCGGATTGAAAATCCGCCGCCATCGACGCCTTTTCCGCAAGCCGTTCCTCCCGCAACAACAACAGAAGTCCGGACCATCCCGCCCGATAAGGGGACGGTCCAATTAGAGGCGAAGG
The DNA here is from genome assembly GCA_036824525.1 of Pyrinomonadaceae bacterium. GTDB lineage: Bacteria > Acidobacteriota > Blastocatellia > Pyrinomonadales > Pyrinomonadaceae > DAITAB01. Next base: position 2,209 of record DAITAB010000111.1, on the reverse strand, counting down.
TTACAACCAAAGAAGGCGGATTTCAGTCAGTCAAAGATGAAAAATTTTATCTGCTGGATAAAGATTTGGTCAGCATTTTGAGCGATGCACAACTTCTACCGATTGAGGGACAGTCCCTTGAAAACAGTTTCGGTTTAGCCATCTTGTATCCGGAAAAATACGGCGATTTCCAACGCGATTCGCTGAACGCGATTAAGAGTCATATTAAATACGTTGCAACTACCGACTACGCAGGCAAAGCAACCATGAAAGACGTAAAGCCGGAGAGCTACTATCTTTTCGGTATAACAAAATCCCGCACAGGTTTCGCGATCTGGAATTCACCTGTCAGCATCATCGCGGGAGAAAATCAATTGAACCTTTCACCTGCGAGACTAAACGAGATGTCGGAATAATTTTGAGTTTTCGTGTGAACTTAAACAGAAGAGCCGGTTGTGAGCGCGTTGCTGACATTCAAGCCAGCGGTGGAAGGAAATGCGACGGTCAATCATTGCGAAACGAAATGGGTCTCGTCTGTTTATGCAGACGCCGCGACTTTCCAATTTGATCAACAAGGCATGTCTGCACACACGTTCGAAGAATCCGATTTGAGATTTTTGCCTCTGCGCGATAAAGATACAAACTCCGACATTCGCCCTAACGTTCAACTCCGCATTCAGGTGATCGTTTAACGCAAATCTATTCCGGCAGATTCATCTTTCTCAAAAGTTCCTTGAAACGCGCGTCGTTTCGAAGTCCGTCGTATTCGTATGCGACTCCGATAAATCTGAGCAGTAAATCGCGTTCTTGATAGGCTTTTTCGAGCAATTCCATAGCCTTGTCATTTTCATCGAGTGCAACATAGACCGCCGCCAGAAGTGCCGGAGAAGTATAAACATCCATTGCCTCAATCCGCTTGAGAATAGCCCGCGCCTCGTTGCGTTTTTCGGGGATCTTGGCATATTCAGCAACTAAATAAACCAGCGGCTGGCTGTATTTTTCTTTGCCGCCAAGCGATTCAACCGATTTTTCGTAATAGCCGATCGCCTCGCTGGATAAACCCTTTCCGGCGTATGCGTAACCCAAAGCAAAATCCGGCACTCCTTTGGTTGGTTCGATGGCTTTTGCTTGGCGTTGGGCTTCGAGCGCGTCGTCAAACTTTCGTGCCTGCACCAGGATAATCGCCTTGTTGAGCAGAGCCATCCATTGGTTCAGCGGGTCGCGGGCGCTCTGCTGACCAATTTCGGCGAGAGCTTCTTCCTGACGGTTCATTATCGAAAGAAAATACGCATAATTATTTCGCGCAAAATTAAGATTAGGACTGAGTTCGATTGCCCGCCGATATTCTCTTTCCGCCCCTTGCCAATCGAAGTCAAATTCGGAAAGCACCGCCTTGAGCACGTGAGCTTTGGCGTATTCGGGATCAATTTCGAGAGCGCGTTCGGTTGCCGCCTTTACTTTCGGCATAATGGTGCGCGGGTCGTCACTGGAATTTGCGCGCACCCAATATTCCCAGCCGACTTCGGTCTGCGCCGCCGCGAAATTCGGGTCGAGTTTCACTGCTTCCTCAAAATATTCCAGCGCACGGCTTTTTGTTTCCAAAGGTCCATTTTGCATCGCCAACCCGTTCAGATAAACGCCGTAGGCTGCCGAGTTTTCGGTCTCGTTTCCTGAAAGGCGTTTTGTCTGCGAATCGGTGAGTTTTAATTGCAGTTTCTCGGCAGTTAAGCGCGCGATTTCTCCCTGAATTCCGAGCAAGTCGTCGGTTTTTCTTCGGAAGCTTCCGCCGGTCAGATGTGCGTTCTCGATTGCATCCACCACATCCACCCGAATTATCAACTCATTGCCGGCTTGCGTTACGCTTCCGGTTACAATCGCCCGCGCACCAAGTTTTTCCGCGACTTCGCGTAAATTCGGATTCGTTCCGCGAAACGCAAAACTCGAACTTCTGGCGATGACTTTCAACTGCGGAAGTTGCGATAGACGGTCAATCAAGGCTTCGCTCAAACCATCGGAAATAAAATTCAAATCTGCATTCGAATTCTCGAGTGGAAGAACCGCGATTGAATCAATTCGCCGATTTTCTGTAAGCGAACCATAAAGAAAATATGCGACGGCAAAAACGGCAGCCCGCTGGCGAGGAAACGGAGCTGGAAAACTGATGTTCTGGGGAATTTCACTGTTGGTGCTGCTGGCGGCCGGTGTGGTGGTCCTGTGGCCGTTGCTGGGC
>DAITAB010000110.1:0-8464 GCA_036824525.1 Pyrinomonadaceae bacterium | reverse complement strand
GATGATGCGGAGAACTTCCAAGCCCGCGATACGTCCGGCGTCTTTCGTCGCCTGTCTCTGCGCGTCGTTGAAATATGCCGGCACCGTAATCACCGCTTTCTCAACTTTTTGTCCAAGATAATCTTCGGCGGATTGTTTCAACTTCTGCAAGATCATTGCGGAAATTTCCGGAGGCGAAGATTGCTTTCCGCCCGCATCAATACGGACGTCTCCATTTGAGGCTTTTTCAACTTTGAAAGGAACTTGTTTTTTTTCGCTGGAGACTTCGTCGAAACGACGTCCCATAAATCTTTTGATTGAATAAACGGTGTTCTCCGGATTTGTCACCGCCTGACGCTTCGCGACCTGACCGACCAGACGGTTTCCGTCTTTCGTAAATGCCACGACTGACGGTGTTGTGCGTCCGCCTTCCGAGTTCGTGATAACAGTCGGCTCGCCGCCTTCCATAACCGCGACCACCGAGTTTGTAGTACCTAAATCAATGCCAATAATCTTGCTCATCGTATTTCTCCGAATATTATTCTCAGATTCCAAGCTAGCCCGTCTAAAAAGTTCGGGTTACTTGAATGCGTCACTAGAATAATATGTGAGTGACTTACTGTCAAGTTTCTTTTCGTCGGAAATTGAAGAAATTTAAGGGTAATTATGACAGCTAGTTAGAGCTCTGGGCGGGCGATTCATTCATTAGTCGCGCGACGAAGAATATGTAGTGAACTCCCGAAACGAACGACAATAAGGCGACGACCGTGTATATGAATGGAAGATAGAACCCCTTCATCTCAGGGAAAACCGCCGCGACGAGAATCAGACCAACTGCAGACACCTGAACGACGGTGCTGATCTTACCGAGCCAAGAGGGTTTGAAATCGCGAAAACCCGTCATGATGTTAATCGCACCGGCGATTACAACGATTAAAATGTCGCGACCGATTACCGACATTGTTACCCAGAAAGGAACGGGAAGGTGTTTCATCGGAGGAAAAATGTTTGGCAGGGCTAGAAGGATAAAAGCAGTGGTCATGAGAAGTTTATCGGCAATCGGATCGAGAATCGTTCCGAGTTGTGAGGATTGTTGGAATCGACGCGCAATGATTCCATCTAAGGCGTCCGTCATTCCGGCGACAAAAAAAACGGCTAACGACCAGCCGTAATTTCCGTAATAGAGAAGTATGGCAAAAACGGGGATGAGCGCCATCCGTCCGAAGGTAAGAAGATTAGGGATCGTAATAATGCTTGAAGCCATCGGTTTGCGCGAGATTCAAAATGTGCGGCGATGAGCCATCGGATCACCGGAGCGAAGTTCGAGTATCGAGACTTCCGGCGGACATTGATAACGAACCGGCAAAACGACGGTGCCGATTCCGCGTGTGATGTATATCTGAGTATTTTTCCTTCGATGTAATCCGCTCGAAAGTTTTCGTCGCGGAAAGATTTTCTTTTCGTCATCCCGAAGTTTTACCTGTCCTCCATGAGTATGTCCGCTCAATACCAGATCGACATCGGCGCGCATCGCACGCCTTAAAACTTGCGGATTGTGCGCGAGAAGCAGCTTCATCTCAAAATCATTTGAACCATTTAAGGCAGCACGCACATCGGTCTTACCGACCATCAAATCGTCAACTCCGGCAAGCCAAAAAGAAACATCGTTTACTTGAATTCGCTGACCTTCATTAATCAAGACGCTGATTCCCTCACCGCGCAAAAGATGCGTAACAAGTTCTGCATTCGTCCAGTGATCGTGATTTCCCAAACATGCGAACGTACCCAAAGTTGATTTCAATTCTCCGAGAGCTTCCGCGACCGGCGCCGCGTATTCCTGTTCATGAGAAACGTAGTCTCCCGTCAATACACACAAATCCGCCTTTTGCGCATTGGCTACTTCGATGACATTCCTAACATGTTCGATACTTGTTTGTGGACTGTGATGAATGTCCGATAAATGAAGTATGCGCAAACCGTCGAGATCTTTCGGCAACCGAAGCAGGCGAATTTTCACTTCTTCGATGGAAATCGAATTCGCCTCATTGAAGGTTTCGCGCGCTAATTCACGTATGCCGCTGGCAAGCGTACGAAAAGGAGTTTCCGAAATCGCTGCCTCGGAAAACTTTTCGCTCAATTTTGCGCGCCGGGTTGTGTTATCGCTCATTGGATATTCTCAGTGTCGATTCTTTTGGGGCTTATAACTTTTGAGTCTATAGTCCCGATGGATACAAACACAAGCTTATTTTCAGCGCAGCGCTAAAGGCCACAACATAGGCACCAGCACCATTACAACTATGAAAATCGCCATCGTGAGAATCGACCCTACTTTTACGAAGTCCATAAAAGTATAACGTCCGGGCGTATAGACGAGCACACAAGCTGGTTCGAGCGGCGTTAGAAATGAACATGAAGCGGCAAGCGTCACCGTTACCGCGAAAGTCCGAGGATTAAGTCCGAGCGCAAGCGCGGTCTTTATCGCTACCGGCAGAACTACTAAAGCTGCTGCTTGATTAGACATCGGCTGAGTAAGTGCAACAGTCAAAATAAAGAAACCCGCCAGGAGCGCATGAGCCCCGAATCCACCAAACCAATTTTGAATGACATTTGCGAGATAAACGTCGGTTCCCGTTTTTTCCATCGCGGCGCCAAAGCTGAACATACATGCGATCAACACGATCAATCGAAAATCGATAAGCGAATAAATTTCCGTGTAACGAATCGTGTTCGTTGCAAGCAATACCAACACGCCGAGCAGTACGGCTATCGGTAACGGAACGTCCATTCCGGTCACGACTTTGGACAGCGACAACGCAAGAAATACCCCAAATGCCGCGAGTGCCCAACGACGTTTCTCCGTGCGGAAACTGCTTTTCGAAACTTCCTCAAGCAGAAGCAGTTCGCGTTCCATCACCAGAGGTTCAACCAGCCGGCGTTTTCCTTGAACCAAAAGCACATCGCCAAATCGCAATGGCAGCCCGCTTATTTTTTCGAAAAGAGTTTCGTTGTGGCGATTAATTGCAAGAACAGTTAAATCGTATCGATGACGAAAATTCATCGTCTTTAAAGTTTGCCCGAGAAAACTCGAATTGCGCATCAACATCACTTCGAAGAGCTCCACATCGCCACCTTCGAGCACACGGTCATTAAGTTTGAAATCCGCTTTGATCTCGAGCCCGACTTCTGTTTTGACACGAAGAATGTCTGCAACCTTTCCCTCGACGATCAAAAGATCTCCCGCTTCAATTTTCTCAAAAGCGCTCGGAGCGATTTTCCTTTCGCGATCGCGAATAATTCCGAGAACGTTGAGATCCAGCTCGAGATTCAAATTCGCTTCGCCCAAAGTTTTATGAACAAGGTGCGAACTTGGTAGAACCAAAACTTCCGAAACATATTCGCGAATATGATATTGCTCGGTGAGCGATTCGCCGCCGCCGATTCGCGGAAGAAATTTAACCCCGATAAAAAGCATATAAAGCATGCCAATTCCAAATCCGGTGACGGCAACCGGAGTGAGTTCAAACATCGAAAAAGGCAACATCCCATAACGCTGAATCGCGCTGCTGACGGCAAGATTCGTAGAAGTCCCGATGAGCGTGCAACTGCCGCCGAGAATTGCTCCAAAAGCCAGCGGCATAAGCAATTTTGACGTGGCGATTTTCGCACGCTCGGAAATTCCCAAAACGACAGGAAGCAACATCGCGGTCGTTGTCGTGTTTTTTAAAACTGACGCCGAAATGGCGGCGATCGTCATTATCAAAGTAGTGAGCAGGAATTCATCTTTACCGGCCCGGCGATAGAGTCTTCGCCCGAGCAAATCAACCAATCCGGTCTTAATAAGTCCGCCCGTGAGAATAAAGAGTCCGGCAATCGTTATGATTATGTTATCGCCAAATCCGGCGAGACCTTCCTGGGCGGTGAGAACTCCCGTTGCCACTAGACCGATCACCAGTAAGATGCCAACCACATCAACCGGCAACTTCTCCGTGGCAAACAGAACGAGCGACACCACGAGAAGCAGTAACGTGATCATGATCGGGTCCATGTGCGAAAGGATACCGAAGTCCGCGTTTAATTCCAACGGTTTTGGTAGGAATCGACTTTGCCACGCTTGGCGAATGAATTGTGTCGTGCAAATTCATCGCTGCGTTTGTGATGAAAGACGAGAGACGCCAAAAGAAATTTTGCGATTATTAAAAGTATTTCATTCGTCCTAATTTAAAGATCCAAAAAAAAGGTCAAGCACTTCCGCCTGACCTTCTGCGTTACTTTTTAGCTTTTCCTTTTGCGTTTTCGATAAGCGGATATCAGCTTCGCTTCGCCAATTCACCTAATCGCCAAATCGCGCTCGCGTTGACATGGCAGCAGCATCGCCAAACAAAATTCCGTCGCTCAGAAGAATTCCATCGCCAAACAAAATTCCATCGCCAAACAAAATTCCATCGCTAAGCAAAATTCCCTGCGAGTTTAGGAATGGGTCCGGAGTTCCGAACATTTCTTCCGCGCTCACATACGAAATGCCATCGCTAAGCAAGATGCCATAATTTTTTATCGAGCCTTTATAAAGTCCGACATTACCGGAAGTCATCGCATCCGAAAGCAAAATTCCGTTTGAAACGACCGGAGTTCCATCGGCGAGCAAAATTCCGTTGGCATACATTCCCTGAAAATATCTCAACAGGTCATCGCCGTAAACGAATCCGAAATTAGTGATGATGCCACGTCCCCAATATGCATTCTGACCGCTGATCACACTCGATTGAAAAAAGGGCAACGGGTATTTCAAGAGCGGCGCGCCATTTATCGTCGGAATCGGATTCTTGATAAGTCGCGCGAGGCGGACTGCGCCATCAATATTGAGTTGACCGGCGCCTTGTTCGAAAGTGCTGTAACCCGAAATCGGTTGCGCCGAATACATCAAAATCGCTTTTACTAAGTTTGGAGTAAGACTCGGATTGGTTTGAATCAAGACTGCTGCAGCGCTGGCAACAACGGGCGCCGACATTGAGGTTCCGCTTAACTGCAATAACTGTCTTTCCTGTTTTCCGGTTCCCGCGTCGTAGTTCAAACTCGGATAAGTCCGCGAAAGATAGTTAGCTTGTCCATTGTAAAAAGCGCTCGCGCCCACCAATTTGTTACCGGGAGCAACGATATCGGGTTTAATCAGGTTGTCGAATTTTCGTGCGCCATTTGCAAGAAGACGATAACCGCGTGTCGGACCGCGGGAACTGTAGCTCGCTATTTCATCGTCCGAACGGTAATCCGAACCGAAAGTGTTAGTCGCGCCGACCGTAATGACAGACGGTTCAATTCCCGGTGAGCCGATTCCGCCAAATATTTTATTGCCGACGGAGTCTTTACCGTAGTTTCCTGCCGAAGCTACGACCACGATTCCTGCATTTACGGCGCGACGCGCCGCGATACAAATCGGATCATTTACGTAACTGTCGGTTGCAGACGTTCCCAAACTCATATTTACCACGCGGATGTTCCACGTAGTTTTATTCGCCACTACCCAATCGAGAGCGGCGATTAAAGAAGCAGTTGTTCCTTGTCCGATGCTATTGAGCACACGTAAATTGATCAGTTCAGCGGCTTGCGCCGGAGCCTCAAAATTACCGTTTAAGAAATTGCGTTCGCCGGAGAGCATCGAAGCTACGTGCGTGCCGTGACCGAAAGGATCACCGGTAATGTTTTCTCCCGTGAAATCTTTGTTAAATTTTACTTTTGAAATGTTGCCGTCCATCCAACGAATCAACTCATGTTGGTCATAGAGTCCGCTGTCAATGATCGCAATGCGTCCTATGCTTCCCATTAGCCAGGTATTCGAATCAAAGTCGCCGAGGTCATGAATTCCAGTGTTTCGCCAACCGGTCGTCCTTGCCAAGTGTCCGAACGATTCAATTGGTTTGTCGGAAGAGACGTACGCAACATTTTCGCTTTGAGCAAGTTCTTTGATTTTTGACAAAGGAAGTTCGGCACTTATCAATCCGACTTGGTCGAATGACTTTTTCACTTTGCCGTTCATTCCCGCCAACTCATTGGAGATCGCTCGCGACTTTGCCTTGTTGTTTCGAACCTCTTCAGCCATCAGGATTTTCCGCGACGTTCCGGTTAGGTCATCGCCAAACATTTGGTTTATCGCCGTGACCGATTTTAGCTGAATGATTACTTTTTGATTTGTTTCGTTTTGAAGTCCCTCGGAGAATTCATCGGTTTTTGCGGCGAGATCCGGCGCGATTTTTCGCTTTTGAACAGGTTGCATTAAAGCAACTTTTTTTGACGGCAGCGCTTCAAGCTCGGAAGCGCGCGAATTGGTTTGTCCGATAATTCCAAGCGCCGAGTTCTGAAGTAGGAATGCTACCAAGACCAAGTATGATCCGAACGCCTTAAGAGTGAGTTTTTTTGCTTCTCTTGATTCTCTTTTCATGCCGCGTTTACCTTTAAGTTGAGTTTTCGAACCGCTAACCAGCTTCGTGACGTCTTTGTTTGTTGCAACAATGATGCCGTAAATGACAGTTGCGCCATTGTTTCGTCAACACGGGATTTTTTGCGGGATACGACTGTTTTCGAAGAATCTCAGTTCAGTCAAATTGAACTAATTGAGACGCAAGTTGATTCACCTTGAATCAGTTCCCGAAACGACCGTTAAAAAAATCTAACGGTGTAACTTGCCCGAAAACTACGCCCGGGCTCGGGTGCGAATTCTTTTATGAATGAGAGGTGATTCCGATAGAGTTTATCGGCGAGATTTGTAGCATTGAAGGAAAAAATGTGTGCGTAGTGCTGCTTTCCGATAATGTAAGTTGCGGATAAATTAAACAAGGTATAGCCGGCAGTGCGGGTTTCAAGCGGAAAGATTTTTTCCTGATCCGCAACAAAAATCGTTTCCGGTTTTACGTCCAGACCCTTCCAAGAGAGATTTAGTCCGGCACGCCCGCGGGCAGATGGAATTCTCGGAAGATTGATAGTCCCTTCATCGATGTTCGCTCGCACATAATCGCCGCCTAAAAAGAGACTCGCGAACTTGTGTATCTTGAAATCCGCGTTTGCCTCAGTGCCCCAATAAACTGCATTCGCCTGCGTATAGCGCTGAACCGGTAATCCCGCATTAATATCAATTCTTCCGTCGCCATCGGCGTCTTGCGGCTCAAGAAAAACAAAATTGCGGATCGCGTAGTAGTAAAGATCGAAATTGAAATTCAAGCGATCGCTTTGCTGACGAAGTGCTCCATCAAAACCATTGGCATTTTCTTTGCGCAGTCCGGAATTTCCAATTTCGAACGATACATTTCCAATGTGACGTCCATTGTTATAGAGCTCCTCGAGCGCCGGCGCGCGAGACGTATTGGTATAGTTCAAGATCAATGCGCCGCCTTTCCAGAGTGAAAAATTTGCGCCGAGAGCACCTGAAAATCCGGTAAAAGAGCGATCATTGAGCGCAGTGTTGGTCGGATTATACCGGTTGTTTTCAACTCGTCCGCCCAACTGAAATTTCACCCTCTCAAAGGCTAGTTCCTCCAATCCAAAGACCGCCAGTGAATCATGTTTCACTTTTCCTTCTATTAGGCGTTCTTCACCGTTGACTTGATAGCCGCGGGTAAAGCCATCAAATCCGAAGCGTCCGGTAACTCTCCCGACCTTTTTCTGTTCAAAAACCGAACGATACGAAAAGCTCTTATTGTCGAAAATCGTACCGACATTCTGAATTGCATCGTTTATCTCAATTTCTTTATGGCGATAATCCGTATAGTCAAAACTATAATTAATGCTCGAAACGAAGGTCTCACTCAGCTCGCGGAATCCGCCGTTCAATTTGAAAGCGTGTTTGCGCTGACGCAAATCCACGTCGCCTTCAACCGCCGGTAGAGTTCCCTGAAACTTCGGCGTGCCCGAATCTTCAAATATCGTCGCAAAAGGAACTCCATAGCGGCGCACATCAAGTCCGTATGACAAATTTACAAATGCTTTTTTTGCATAATAACCCAAACCGATATGCTCCGAAGTTGCGCGGGAGGCGGAATTCGGGATTCGTCCGATGGGCGACGAAAAATCACCGGCTCGCTGTGCGCTAAGACTTCCGCGAAAGAGCAAATTCTTGTGTCCGAATTCAAGCGTTCCGGCAAATGTTCCGCTTCGGTCAACGCTTGCCGCATTTGTCGTCAACGAACCGCGAAAACCCTCGTGGTTCTCGTTTTCATCGTTGCTGATTACATTTACGACTCCGCCGATTGCGTTACTTCCAAAAAGTAACGTGCCCGGACCCTTCACAACTTCAATTCTCTCCGCGGTGAGTGGATCGGCGGTCTCGCCATGATCGCCGGATTGTGAACCAACCGAACCGCCGCGCGCGCCGTCTTCAAGAACTAAAACGCGATCGCCGTCGAATCCGCGAATTACTGGTCTCGAACTTCCGGGTCCAAAACTTCGTTTTGCGATACCGCTTTCATTTTCCAAAACCTCTCCGATTGACGAAGTAGGTCGC
>DAITAB010000109.1:0-8484 GCA_036824525.1 Pyrinomonadaceae bacterium | reverse complement strand
CGCTATTACACGTTTCATAATCGAACAGTCTCACGCTGCAGGTTTCGCGAACGTTTTTCCGATCGGCGCGATTACAAAAAATTCCGATGGTTCAGAACTCGCGGAAATTGGCGAGATGAAAAGTGCCGGCGTCGTCGCAATTTCCGACGATGGACGTCCAGTTCCCAATGCGGGAATTATGCGACGCGCGCTCGAATATGCGCGCGACTTCGATCTCACCGTCGTTGATCATTGCGAAGATAAATCGTTGACGCGCGGCGGCGTGATGCATGAAGGAAGAATGTCGCTTCTGCTCGGACTGAAGGGCATGCCGGCGACGGCGGAAGATGTTGATGTGGTAAGAAACATCGCGCTCGCGCGCCTCGCGGATTCGCGTATGCACATTGCGCACGTTTCCACGCGCGGAGCAGTCGAGGCAATTCGCGAAGCAAAACGCGATGGCGTGAAAGTCACGTGCGAAGTTGCGCCGCATCATTTTTCTTTGACCGATGAAGCCTGCGAAGGTTACGACACGAACACAAAAATGTCGCCGCCTCTTCGAAGCAATGAACATCTCCGAGCAATCCTCGAAGCAATCAAAGATGGAACGATTGATGCCATCGCGACCGACCACGCGCCGCATCATTCAGACGAAAAGAATCTCGAATTCGATCGCGCGCCTTTTGGAATCACCGGACTCGAAACCGCCGTCGGTCTTGCATTCGAAAAACTTGTGCACACTGGACTAATCGATCTTGTCAGGCTCGTCGAACTTTTTTCCACGAACCCGGCGAAAATTTTCAAACTTGAAAATCGCGGCACGTTAAAAGTCGGCTCGCACGGAGACGTAACAATCCTCGATCCGAAGTTGAATTGGAAATACGATGTGAGCGAAACGAAATCGAAATCGCGCAACACTCCGTTTAATGGTTACGCTTTTCACGGAGCGGCGGTCGCGACGATCGTCGGAGGAAAGTTTGTTTACCGCAGATCCTCGAAGTGATTTATTCTTTTCGCCTCAAAACATTTTATTGAGATTCTTCCGAATCCGCGAAAAAAGACGCAAATTCCTGTGGAGCCCCACTCTCAATCTCAATCCGCCGATTCCCGCTCGGATGCCAAAACTCCAAGCGGGATGCATGCAGACACAGCCGTGAAAATACTCGTCCGCCATACCAACTATCACCAATTATCGGATGTCCGAAATGTTTGCAATGAATTCGAAGCTGATTTGTCCTTCCAGTAATCGGCGTGAGTTCGAGAAGTGTTGAATCATCGCCGCGCTTAAATACACGAAATTCCGTTTCGGCATTTTTTCCGTCTTCTTTCACATCCCAAAATTTTGTTTCGGCAAAACGTCCGATCGGCGCTGAGATTCTTCCCGCGTCGTCTTTGACCACTCCATCAACAAGCGCCGTATATTTTTTGCTCACAAGTCTACGTTCGAAATGACCGCAAAGAATCCGGTGTGCGCGCGGTGTTTTCGCAATCAATACAATTCCGGAAGTTTGCTTATCCAACCGGTGAACAAGTCCTGCACGAATCGCGCGTTTCGGCGCTTCGCCGTTTTTGATCTGATAATTGAAGTAATAAGCCAGCGCATTGAGAAGCGTTCCGCTGCAGTTTGCAAATGTCGGATGAACCAACATTCCTGCAGGTTTATTCACAACGAGAATTTCGTCATCTTCAAAAATAATATCCAGCGGAATTGCTTCCGGGGTCATCGAGGTTTTTGCGCGCGGGTCAATCTCAATTTCTACGAAATCATTTGCGCGAAGTCTTTGCCCGCTGAATGCGGTCGTGCCGTTGACCTCGCACTTCCCATCTTTCAAAAGATCGCGCAGATACATCTTGCTGAGGCTTGTGATGTTTGCGAAAAGAAATTCATCGAGGCGCTGTCTGCCTTCGGTTTCACCAACTTCTCTTCTGAAAATTTCCGTCATATGTATAAGATACCTGCGAAAGAATATTTGCACTCATGTTTTCGGACGCTCAAATCGACAAATTAACTTCCGATCTTCCTGATCGCAAATCCGCGCGGCGCTTCATCAATGAGTTTGACGCGCGACATCCTTCGATCGCAGCCGGGCTCGCGAAAAACATCGGTTTAAGTTCAGACGTGCTCGTTCTTGCATCGTTCAGTCCATTGCTCGCGACAACTCTCCTGCAACACCCGGAATATATTTCATTTCTCGCGCGAAAAAAACCCGATACGCAAATTCCCGCCAAAGAGGAATTACTCGAATCACTGGCGCGCTTCTCTTCGACTCATTCGCAATCAGAGCCGCATATTTTGGTTGCACGATTTAGACGCCGTGAGCTTCTGCGTATTTACTTACGCGACATTCGTCGGCTCGGAACCATCGCCGAGATTACGGAAGAAATTTCCAACCTTGCCGACGCAATTCTAGAGCACGCGCTCAGAATCGCGCGACAAGATCTCGACAATCTTTACGGAATGCCGCTTGAGACAGACGAGAAAAAGCGTACTCGACGCGCGGGATTTTGTGTAGTGAGTCTCGGCAAACTCGGTTCGAAGGAATTAAATTATTCCTCCGATATTGATCTCCTGTTTCTCTATTCATCGGAGGGAAATACTTCAGGGCAAGGAGTGCGTGGAGCGGTTACGAATCGCGAGTATTTCGTAAAACTTGCCGAGCGGATATTGAAAATCGTCGGCGAAGCGAGTGGCGAAGGTGCGGCTTATCGCGTAGATATGCGCCTGCGCCCGCATGGAAGAGTGGGCGCGCTCGCGATTGCCGTTAATGAAGCGATTGATTATTACAAACGCCTTGCCAAAGCATGGGAACGCCAGATGCTGATTCGCCTCCGCGCCTCCGCCGGCGATGGTGAACTCTTCAAGAAGTTCTTTGAGGCGATTGAATCGAGCGTTTATTCCGACGTTGAAACAATTGAATCAGCGCTGCGGAATGTAAGACTTTCGAAAGAACAAATCGATCTTGAGAAACGAGAAGCCCATGGCTTTAACGTAAAACTCGGTCGCGGTGGAATTCGCGAAATCGAGTTTATTGCGCAAGCTCTGCAATTGGCTTATGGCGGAAAAGATTCCTGGTTGCGGGTTTCTCATACATTGATAAGTCTCAGTCGACTCGAAGACCGCGGGTTGATTATTGATCGAGAGCTTACGGAACTCTCCGACGCATATGATTTCCTTCGAAGAGTTGAGCATCGCCTCCAGATGCGCGATGGACTTCAAACCCATCTCGTCTCCCACAATGATCTTCACCGCTCCGAAATCGCGAAACGAATGAATTTCGAATCGGTCGGTGCATTTGATGAAGCGCTCTCAAAATACACCGGCGACGTAAATCGAATTTTCAAGCGAGTGTTTGGCGAGGCTGTTGAAACCAATCTGACGAGCGAGAAAGTCAAACCATTCGAGGTTCATAAATCGCAGACAGATTCCGCAACTGCTGCGTTTCGTTTGATCACGGCATCACACGAAAAAAGCACATCGCATTTCAAGCTTGATTCTGAACAGACTGAAACGATCAAATCCTTTGCGCGATTTTCGCCGCATTTTTGTAATTTGTTGGCGGCGAACCCGAGACTTGTTGCGTCGATTCCGGATCGAAACGCTCAGCCCACCGAACGAAATTTCGTCAAGCTATTGGAAGAAGCTGTCGCGCCGCACGATAGTTTTCCGCAAAAGCTTTCCGCTTTGCGAATCGCTTGGGCTACGGCGCTACTCGAAATTGTCGCCTTTGATATTTTTCACAAACTCGGAATCGATGAGATAAAAACCCGTCTTACCGAACTTGCCGAAGCGAGTCTTCGCGTTGCTCATTCAATAACTCAAGGAGAACTCAATTTATCGTTTCCGGAAGTCACCGATGCGAACTTGATTTTGCTTGCGCTTGGAAAACTCGGAAGCCGCGGACTCGATTATGGTTCGGATTTGGATCTCGTTTTCGTTTTTGATGCTGAGCGGGCGCCGCTTTTAACCTCTACGACCGCACAGGAACTTTACACCCGTGCTACGGAAATTTTTGTCAACGTCTTATCGAGTTTCACCCGCGATGGAAATCTCTATCGCGTGGATTTGCGTCTGCGTCCGGATGGAAAAAATGGCGCCACCGTTATCAGTGAGGATTCATTCTTGGAATATCTGAAACAGCGCGCGGCTATTTGGGAAATGCTTGCTTACGTGAAACTGCGCGCCGTTCCGGTTAACTCGGATTCCGGACTCGACTTTGAAAAGCGCGCTCGCGGAATCATTCATGCGAAGGCTGCGCAAATTCCGGGAGCGGAACTTCGCGACGAAACAAAACGCATTCGCGCTCGACTCGCACATGAACGCGTTCCTCACGGATATAAAATCGATTTGAAATATGGCGAAGGCGGAATTCTCGACGTCTATTTCTCCGTGCGTTTTCTCCAGCTTGCACATGGAATTCCGGATGACGAGAATTCGCGTTCTACATCGATGACGCTCTTGAGACTTTATGACGCCGGCGTTTTATCCTCGAACAACTTCGCACGATTGAAAAATGGTCACGCATTTTTGAGTGAACTAGATCACAACCTTCGACTGACCGTCGGAAGGTCGCGTAACCTTCCTTTGGCAAATACCCAAGCGCTCCAGATTATTTACGAGCGAATGAATATGTCTTCTCTACTCGACCTTCAAGAAGCGCTCGCGCATCATCGAATCGAAATTAACTCCGCCTACGAAGAAATTCTTTCCTGAACTGTGACACTTCGAGAAAGTGTCACAATCGCGCCGACAAGCTCATCATCTTCGCCGCATTATTAGACTGAGGTGATTATTATGAGACGCATTATTTTATCGGCAGCGATGCTGATCGTTTTTGTTCCGATTCTTTCCATCGCGCAACAGTCACCGGAAATACTTTTGAACGCGGATGTCATTTTATTGACGAAATCCGGATTGAGCCAGGGACTGATCGTTCAAAAAATTATCGAAACAAAAAACTCTTTTGACCTCTCAGTGAAGGCATTGGTTGAACTGAAAAGCTCAGGAGTTGCCGAAGATATTATCAGGGCGATGATGGATCGCCGTCCAACAATCACAACCGTTTCGGAAACTCCTAGCGCGACCGGCTCTACCAAAATAGAATCAGTAAAAACAAACTCGCTGGTTGAGATTCGCGAACCGCAACAGGCGCTGCGCGTCGCAAAGAATGTAGCAATCGACAAATCGTCGATATTTCCCGCCCGCCAAGAGTTGGAAAAGGCACTGCTCAAACGAGAGGACTGGCGGCGGTTAAATCTAAATATTGTCCGCGAGAAAGCTCTCGCCGATGTTCGAATCGAGATCGGCAGAATTCCGCTTACCTGGATTTCGCATCGATATGTTTTTCGAATCTACGACGTAAAAAGCGGAACGGTAATCACCGCCGGCGAGACAACTTCGTGGGGCTCGCTCGCAAACAATCTCGCGCGTGAAATCTGTCAGAAGTTAAAAAGCATAGAAAACTAATTAGCTCGTTTTTAGAGTCGAAAATTTTGAGAGAATAAAATGAAAATCATCCGCATATTTCTGACCTCTTTGTTGTTGAGTGTATTGGTGACTGCGCAAACCGCTTCCATTTCTTACGAAGTAGAGATTAGCCTGCCGAAAGGTATGGGAAACCGCGACACGCGAGAAGTAAATGCTGTCATCATTTTTGAAAGCGAGAATGTTTATATTAGTTCGCGCCGACGTGCGGAGATCTATAAACAATTTACGTATGCCGAAGTCTTAGAGGTGCAACACGACTACAATCGTCCCGGCAAACGGAACATTTCCATCGGCGATATTGCACTGACTGCAGCTACGGGGATTCCCTTTTTCTTGTTTAAATCAAAAAAGGAACGTAATTGGATAACAATCATCGGAACCAACGACTTCGCGGTAATGAAGGTCGAAAACGACAACTTTCGGCAGATTTTAGCGGAATTCGCGATGAGGAAAGTGAAGACGGATTCACAAGATGAGAATGAACAGCGAAAAACAAATTGATTGAGATTTTCACTCCAAGAGATTTCATTTCTAGGTTGAAGTGTTGTAGAGCCGTCGAAATTTGGTAGCATTGGTCCAGCGCTTGATTCACGTTCTGTGAAGTGGACTTTCGGTGTCGCGTCTTACGATTCGCAGCGCCACGAAGAGTTCAGCGTAAAGGAATATCATTGAGCCACATTTCGGATTGGGAGAAAATATTATGAAGTCACTTCTAAATAAACTTTTCATTTTATCGATAGTCGTATTCTTTGCGTCGGGCGCATTTTCTCAGAGCAAGGCACCGACGCCGACGCCTTATCAAAACGTGCTTGTCGAAAACTTCACGGTGGAATCAGGCGTGGAGTTTTCGCCCGAGCAGATGAAGTCACTGATGGCGGACATTGTTCTGGCGCTCACTAACACAAAGAAGTTCGATAAGGTTGCTCTTTCTGCGGACAAGCCCGAATTTCCTTCAGACCAACGAACACTCAAGATAGTGGGCGAGGTCGTTAAATACAAAAAAGGAAATCGAGCCGCGCGTTATTTCATTGGTTTTGGAGCGGGCGCTACCAAAGTAAATGCAAACGTAAAATTCATGGACCTGGCGAGCGGTTCAATTTTATTAGAGCGCGAAGTTGATGGAGTAGTTTGGATCGGATTATTTGGGGGAGAATCGGGAGGCGCGAAGAGCGGGCTCGCCAAAGAGATTTCAAATCTCGCGAAAAAACAATTCGGCGCTCCAAAACAAAAGACTTAGATCGGCGAATCTTAGCAACTCAGACGTTTCGCACAATCTTTCCGAACTCTTCAAACCAGCACCGCGTGCAGAAGCGGTGCTTTTTTCTTTTTGAAAGCGAAATTTCCGCGCTCGCGGGAAGGCGTTCCGCGATTATGCGTTCTTCAAAATCGAGTTCGTCCCAGGTTTTCATTTTTCGGTGGTGACACTTCGGACAGCGGTCCTCGTTTTTTGTTTCGTCGTAAATTCTTGTCATTGCCTTTTCCCAACTCAAAAAGTAACATCAACCAAAGTTTTACAATACTAAAACGAAAGCCATTTACCCGCATGAAAGTGAATCAACTTATCCTTTTCGCTTTACTCCTTCTTTCATTGGCGCCGTTTTCCTTCGCGCAGAATTTCGAATCCAAGGATATTCCGCCGTTTGATTTTTACACGCGCGGAACATATCGCGAAAACGTTCCTCGTCCGCAAAAGATTTTGCGTTTCGATGTGGGCGAACAACACACGACTTACGCGCAGATGGAAAAGGTAATCGAAGAAATTGCAAAGGCTTCGCCGGACCGCGTAAGAATTTTCGATATCGGAGAGACAAATGAACACCGGATGCAACACATCGTCGCTATTTCAGCGCCGGAAAACATTTCGCGTCTCGATGAAATCAAGGCGGCGAATGCGCGTCTCATTGATCCGCGCAAGACGAGCGCCGCGGAGGCACAAGCGATTGCCGCGAGTAACCCAGTCATCTGTTGGTTGGCGTATACGATCCATGGAAATGAAAGCGCTTCATTTGAAGCGATGATGCAAGTCGTGTATCAACTTGCCGCTTCAAACGAGCCGGCGACGCTGGATATTTTGAAAAACTCGGTCACTCTGATCATTACCGGAGAGAATCCCGATGGACACGAACGATTCGCAACCTGGTATAACTCGGTGGCGATGGGAAATGCCGATCGCGCCGCGCTCGAACATCGCGAGCCTTGGTCGGTTTATGGACGACTCAACCGTTTTCGTTTTGATCTGAATCGCGACAACATTGCCGCGACCCAAATCGAAACCCGAAATATGCAACGCGCTTTTTTTGAGTGGAATCCGCAGGTGAGCGCGGATTTGCATGGACAGCCTTCGCAGTATTTCTTTCCGCCTGATGCGCTTCCCATAAATCCAAATTTGCCGCAACCGATTACGAATAAGTGGCTCGATGTTTTTGGACGCGCCAACGCCGCGAAATTTGATGCGCAGAAATGGGACTATTACATCCGCGACGTTTTCGATTTGTTTTATGCCGGTTACTGGGATTCTTATCCCGCACTCAATGGAGCAACCGCGATGACTTACGAAACCGATGGCGGCGGATTTAAAGGACTGCGATGGACGCGCGACGATGGTTCAATTGTTACGCTTCGTTCGGCGATCGCGAAACACTACGTAACTTCAATGACAACCCTCGAAGTCGCGGCGCAAAATCGCGTCGCGCGTTTGCGCGATTACTATGAGTTCCGCCAGCAGGCAATGGCGGAAGTTGCACAGGAAAAAATGAAAAGGATAGTAATCGATCCGACCAAAGACGTGCAGAAAGCGGCGGAGCTCATTGAAGTTTTGTTGCGCGCAAAGGTGGAAATCGGAGTCGCAAATTCTTCTTTCCGATCCGCTGCGGCGCATAGTTATATGCAGAAGAATGCGCCGGTGGAATCAAAAACATTCGTGAGCGGATCATATGTAATTGATTTGAATCAGCCGCAGAAGCGTTTAATAAAAGCCTTGCTCGAACAGGATACCGCTCAAGACTCCGCATTCGTTCGCG
>DAITAB010000314.1:0-2552 GCA_036824525.1 Pyrinomonadaceae bacterium | reverse complement strand
AGTTTCGAAAAAGTCATCAATCACCCGGCGTGTATTTCCGCCCGACTCTCCGAGGATAAGCGGTTCGCCCGCAAGAGTAGCGGCGGAGATGAATTTCTGTTTTGCGAGTTTGTGTTTGGGATTAGCGATCGCGACGATCTCATCGCTAAACAAAAGTTCGGTATGAATATTCGTCGCTTCAACCGGGAGTGAAACAAATGCGACATCAACTTCGCCGTGTTGAATTTTTTCGACGAGCGCAACGCTGGTTCCTGATACGACCGTTATTTCCGAATTCTGAAATCTAGCCTTGAGTTTTTGCAAGATCGCCGGAAGTTGTTCGGTAGCAAACATAGCTGAGGCGCTGCCAATCCGAAGTCTTCCGTGTTCGGCGCCTGCCAACTCGGCGATCTCAAGAATTGCGATATCGTGTTCACGTAAAATTTTTCGTGCGCGTTCGAGCAGACGCTCGCCGGCTTCGGTAATGATTACGCGTCGCGGCGTTCGGGTAAATAGCGGCACACCGACTTCTTCCTCAAGCTGCCGAATCTGCATCGAGATTCCAGCCTGAGTTACATGCACGCGCCGCGCGCCGGCAGTAAAAGTTTTTGCCTCGGCAATGGCAACGAATGCCCTTAGTTGTCTGATTTCCATAAGCGATGTTTCCGTCTGAAATGGCAGATCAAAATTTCATTGCTCCATCAAGTCATCTTATCAATCAGATAAAATCTTTTAGTTATTACTATCGCCCGATTGCCGCTAAGATATACCAGAAATGAATTTTAGGCTAAACATCTCTCAATGAGAAACATTGCAACAAAACAATCCGAAAGGCGCGGCAGGAAATCGGGCGTGCAATTGTTTCTCGGTGTTGACGGCGGTGGAACGAAGACCCATGTGGTTTTGGTCGACGAAAAACGTCGCGTTGTTGGAAGCGCATTTACCGGCGCATCCAATCCACTTCGGGTTGGAATCGAGACAGCCGTTCAGAATGTAATGCTCGGAGTGATCGCCGCATGTGATACCGCCGGCAGAACGCGCGCGGAAATTGTGTCCGCAGTGATCGGTCTCGCCGGAGTGCGCCGCGAGGATTTACGCGATCGGCTACGTGAACGTTTTGTTCAGCTACTTCTCAATCGTAATGTTCGGGTGATGACTGATGCGGAAATCGCACTGTTTTCCATCGGACATGATTCTGCGGGAATTGTAGTGATCGCCGGAACCGGTTCGATTTGTGTCGGACAAAATGACGACGGAGAAACTTCAACCGCCGGCGGTTGGGGACCGCTCGCGGGCGATGAAGGCGGCGGCGCGGGAATCGCCCGACGCGCGCTTCAAGCAATTGCGAAAGCTTCCGATGGACGCGCACCGAAAACGAAACTGACTGAAGTTGCGATGAGATATTTTCGCGCCTCTACACCCGAAGATCTTGTCGTCGCAATCTATGCGCCGCAGGTTGATAATGCAAAAATCGCGGGCTTTGCTCGAGAAGTTGTGGAGACGGCCAAACGCGGTGACAAAATCGCGCGCGAAGTTTTGAATGAAGCCGCACGCGAACTGGCTTTAGCGGCAAGAGTCGTTGTCGCAAATCTGAGCCTTGGGAAAAAAGCATTTCCGATTATAAGAGTCGGTGGTATTTTCAAAGCCGGCGATCTGATTTCCAAGCCGTTTCTGAAGAGCGTAAAGGAAATCGCGCCGAAAGCCTTTTTTCGCGATGCCGAATTTTCGCCGGCAGTTGCGGCCGCGCTTATGGCGAAGGAAAGTTCGGGGCTTTGAGTTCGGAACTTTGATGTCCAGGGTGCGAAACATTTCTTATGTTGCCAGTCACAGAAAAAGAAAATCCGCGAACGACAACGATCGACGAAGTTTCAACTCTTGATGCTTTGCGCATGATCAACGACGAAGACAAACTCGTCGCGCTTGCGGTTGAAAAAATCCTTCCTGAGATTGCGCGCGTGGTTGATGAAGTTGTATTGCGTTTGAAAAAAGGCGGGAGACTTTTTTACGTGGGCACAGGCACGAGCGGAAGGCTTGGAGTTTTGGATGCGAGCGAAATTCCGCCGACGTTCGGCGTTTCGCCCGAGCTTGTTCAGGGAATAATCGCCGGCGGTTACGATGCACTGTACAAAGCCACAGAAGCGAGCGAAGACAACTACGATCAGGGCGCGCACGATTTGCAACTTCGCGACATAAAAACAAAAGATGCTGTGATCGGGATCGCTGCATCGGGTCACACGCGTTACACCATCGGCGCGGTTGAACTCGCGCAAAATCTCGGCTGCTACACTGCGTGCATCACCTGCGTTGCCGATTCGCCGATCACGAAATTTGTTGATACCGCGCTCGTCGCGGAGGTGGGACCCGAAGCAATTACCGGCTCGACGCGCATGAAATCCGGCACTGCGCAGAAAATGATTCTGAATATGATTTCGACCGTCGCGATGATCCGACTCGGTTACGTAAAAGGAAATCGCATGACGAATGTGAAACCTTCAAACGCGAAACTCAAAGAACGCAGCCTGCGGATTTTAATGGTCGAATCAAATCTCGATGAAATTTCCGCGAAGAAATTA
>DAITAB010000313.1:0-2556 GCA_036824525.1 Pyrinomonadaceae bacterium | reverse complement strand
ACGAATCGAATCAATCGAAAAATTCCGATGGAGAATTTTCGGCTCAATCACGTTACCGATCGTTTTCGACATCTTTCGTCCATCGACATCGAGCCAAAGTCCGTGGGCATAAACTTTTTGCGGAAGCGGCAATTCAGCTGCCAAAAGAAACGCGAACCAATAAACCGTGTGGAAGCGAAGAATGTCCTTCCCTACGAGGTGCGTGACGTTTGACCAGTATTTATCGAACCCGATTGACGTTCGCTTTTCGTTGCCGTAGCCAATGGCGGTAATGTAGTTCGAAAGCGCGTCGAGCCAGACATACATTACGTGAGCCGGATCTTCAGGCACAGGAATTCCCCATGAAACCGACGTTCGAAGTCGGCTGATCGAGATATCTTGCAATCCGCGTCTGATAAACGATAGAATTTCGTTCACCCGCGCCTCCGGCGCAATTACCGCTTCCCTTCTCTCCAAAATCTCAATCAAGTCTTCCGCAAAGTCACTAAGTCGGAACATGTAGCTCTCTTCTTCCACCCGGTCGAGCGCCTTTTCATGAATCAAACAGCTTGGTGGAGAATTTTCGTCGGTCGATTTCAGATATTCAGTTTCGGTTTTGAAGCCCGCACATGCCGCACAAAACCAGCCTTCATATTTCCCCTTGTAAATCGCCGAATTTCCTTTAGGAGTTTTTCCTTGCGCAATTTTCCGCCAGAGATTTTGAGCGCCCTCATAATGAAATGGCTCGGTGGTGCGCATGAAGATATCGTAGCCACCATTTTCTTTGTCGAGTTTGAAATCGTGGAAGAGTTTTTTTATCTCACCCGAAACGAAATCAACTTGTTCTTTCGGAGATCGATTGTTGGTCTCCGCAGCGCGTTGGATGTTTAGTCCGTGTTCATCGGTTCCAGTGAGAAAATAAGTTTCGAAGCCGCGCTGTTTTTTATAACGGTTGATCACATCCGCAACGATCGTCGTATAGAGGTGTCCCAAATGCGGTGAGCTATTCGCGTAGTAGATCGGGGTTGTGATGTAAAAGGTCTTCATAAAAAAGGAAAGAGTAGACGGTAGTCAGTAGTCAGTAGTCAGTAGACCGAGATCCGAAGTCGGAGGTTAAATGCTATTTTCCAATTAATCTAAAAGTTGATCCTATTGACAAACGCCGAAAACGAATCTTCGTTGAGTAGCTACTGTCTACCGTCTACCGTCTACCGTCTACCGTCTACCGTCTACCGTCTACTGTCTTCCGTCTTCCGTTACTGCTTTCCGCTTACTGCGTACTCTGCCCACCGCCCACCTACCACTGCCTACTTTCTTCCCGGCTGCGCGTTTGCGAATTCGTCGTTCGATTTATACGCCGGAAGTTTTGGAAGATTCGAAACTTTCAATCCGATCGCGAGTGAGACTTCCAAATTCTGCACGACCCCATCGAACCGCCAATCATCACGAAATTCATCGGATGGCTGATGATAATTCTTGTCGTTGTATTCATCGAAAATCTTTTTCCCAAATTCTTTCGGTTTCCCTACGAACTGATTTCCGCTCTCAACATTGAGCGCCGGCACACCGCCTTTCGCAAACGGAAAATGATCTGACCGGAAAAAGAATCCTTGCTCGGGAGATTCATCCGGCGAAAACGTCATTCCGCGTTCTTTCAAAACGGATTGAATAATGTCCCAAAGCGACGAGCGTTCCGCACCTAGTGCGCCATAATCAGTAGTCAACCCAAAGAAATTCGCGCCGTCGTGATTGATATTTGCCGCGGTTTTCTCGAGCGGATAAACCGGATGCTTTGCGTACCAATCCGCTCCGAGCAAACCTTGTTCTTCCGCCGTAGTGAAAAGAAAGACCTGTGACCGCATCGGTTTTTCTTTCGGTTTCAATTTTGTAATCGCTTCGGCGATCGCGAGAATCGAAGCGCAGCCGGACGCATTATCAAGCGCGCCGTTGTATATCGTGTCGCCGTTTTTATTTGGTTCGCCTATGCCGAGATGATCCCAATGCGCAGTGTAGATTACGTATTCACTTTTCAGCTTGGCATCGCGTCCTTCCAAAATTCCGACAATGTTATTCGAATTCACGTTTTTTAATTCGCTTCGCAAATCAATCGAGGCGCGAACTCCAAGATTCACCGGTTGAAAGTCGCGCGATTTCGCTTTTTCGCGAAGCTCATCGAGATTCTTTCCTGCCTGCGAAAAAATCTTGCGTGCGGTTTCATCCGTCATCCACGAACGAAAATTCAGAAATGGAGTTTTGTCTTCGGAAGTATGCGCAACATCAAAACGCCAACTTCCATTAGAGGTTCGCACAACATTCCAACCGTATCCGGCGGATTCGCGTGTGTGGATGAGAATCACACCGGCGGCGCCGCGTCTCGCTGCTTCTTCAAATTTGTAAGTCCAACGCCCGTAATATGTCAGCGCTCGTCCGCCAAAGAGATTCGGCTCGCTCGCCGTCGCCGGCGGATCGTTTACGAGATACACGAGAATTTTTCCGCGATAGTCTTCCGGCGCGCCTTTATAATCGTTCCATTTTTGTTCCGGCGCGTTGATTCCGTAGCCGACAAAGACGAGTTCG
>DAITAB010000312.1:0-2570 GCA_036824525.1 Pyrinomonadaceae bacterium | reverse complement strand
TATTGATGATCCTTGTGCGAACACGAGCGCCTGAGGTCTTCCTTGTGACGAATTAATCTCATTTGCTGTGGCATTCACGGGATCCATTCCTTCAGGTAGATCTATCGGAACTTCGATTCGCGTCGGTTTTCCATTTTGCGTCACGACTTTTTCTTCGACCGCGACGAAAGATGTGTACGCAGTCATCAAACGAAATTCCAGCCCGATTTGCGTTATGTTTGGAACTGCCGCTTTTTGCGTTTCGGTGTTAGACGAATTTTCGTCATGTGTGTTCAGTTCGTCTATTCGCGCGCGCGCCCAAAGAGTAGAAAGCGAATCGTTGGCTTCGCCCGATTCCGGAAACACAACCGGAATTTCGCGAACGTATTCCTGTCCGCCGACTTTTCCTTTCAAACGAATCGTTGAATTCGCAGATTTTGTATAACGCCCGAAAACGACCACAGGTTTTGCGGAAAACAAATCAACATTTCGTTTCGGATAGACATCGGCGACAGGAAGACCATTCCAATCAATCGTCACATCGGTAAGAAGCGGTGAGCGAACGCGCTCGTAAAAACGCTTCGCCGCCGCAGAGCCATCGTCGTTCAATCCGACATACTCAACTTCACCGCGTCCTTCTTTCGCCATCTTGTCGAGTAGAAGGCGATTCACCGAGCTACCGATGCCAAACGAAAAAACCCGCGCATTTCGATGTTTCTGAATTTCAGAAATGATCTCGCTTTCGTTTCCGACAAAAGCATCGGTCATAAAGCAGACAATGCGAACGTGACTCTTAGAATCGCTCGGATCGAGCGCCGCTTTGATCGCTTTCATCATTTCCGTACCGCCACCCGCGCCTTCGGAATCCACAAAATCTTTAGCGAGTTTTAGATTTGCCGGGGTTGATGGCACGGGCGATTCGAAGAGGATCTTTGTATCACCCGCAAAAGTTATGAGGTTAAATGTGTCGTTCGGATAAAGTCCTTCGAGCGACATTCGCATCGCTTCTTTCGCCTTCTCGATCGGAAATCCGGACATCGAACCGCTCGTGTCCAATACAAAAACTATTTCTTTCGGCGTTACGTCTTCAACCGCGAATTTGTCCGGCGGTTGAAGAATCAAAGAGAAAAAACCTCCACGCGAATCCGCGTGCGTAAGCAGCGCATCTTCGATTCTCTTTCCGGAAACGTCGTAGCGCAAAATGAAATCCTTGTTTGGAATTACTTTTTCGCCTTTCAGTTTTATCGTTGCTTCATTCGGACTGAGATTAATTGTTTCAATTTCATGCGAGGTCGAGCGAATTTCCTCAATCGGCACACCGGTATTGAGTTTTATGTCGATAGAAATGTCGTGTCCGGCGCGCGTTTTTGTAATCGGCGGAGAAATTCTTGCGGCGTCTTCCGCTTTGACCGAGCCGGGAATGTAACGCGGACCCATCGTCATCGGAAACACGAATTCATAACTTCCATCCTCGTATTTCAAAGTTGCGACATAGGAAATCTCAACGATGATTTTTTCGTTTGGAAGAATATTCGCGACTGATTGCGTGAAAATGTTTGGTCGTTCCTGATCGAGCAGACTTGCGGTTTGTCCGGCATCGCGGGCTGTTTCGTAAACCTTGCGCGCCTCGCCGCGCTTCATTATCTTTGCGCGAATCGTCCGCTCACCGATTCGCATGGTCATGTCGTCAACCGCCGCCTCATGAGGCAACGGAAAAACGTAAACCGCTTCGATGGGTTCCTGAAAGGCATTCTCAAATTCCTGTGTAACGCGAACGCGCGACAAAAATCCGCTGATTTCGGCGTTGATAGTAGTTTGTTTGAGCGGACACGCTCCGAGTTCGGCACGTTTTTTTCCAAATGCTTCAAGCGTTCCTTGTGTAATTTCCTGCGCAAAAACTGTCGTAGCGAGACACACCATTAGCGTGAGAATGAACGAAACTCTTCTCATAAGAAATCTCCTTAGAATTACATTCGGTTAATTGTGATTTCCGAATCTACAGACAATTAGACACACGAACTCGGGAATAGGTTCCCTGCGTCGGAAAAAAATATTGAGGTTATTTCTCAAAAGTTGCATCTTGAATCTCGCGGCGGCGGGGAATGTGAAAAAGAGTCGCGAAAATTCCGAGTGCGATCAATATGAAGAAGTAAGCATAATCAAAAGCGACCGCCAACACGAAACCGATAACCGAACTGAACTCACACATCGCGCAAGCTATTATTAGTGCGCGCTGCACGAGTTCTACATTTTGCTCATCGATGGATTTCCGACGGAAAACCGCGCGAATATAAAATGACAAAACTATCGACGAGAATGCGACAAACATAACCACCGGAATGATCGGCGCTTCCTGATCAAAAAGCGGTTTGGAAAAATCAAACTCAAAGAGATGCTTTTTGGTTATAAAGATCAACACAAAGAAAAAAGTTTGTGAAACAAGTAGTCCCGCCCAAATCACCAAAAGAGTTTGGAGACTCTTGTCTTCACTAATTCCATTAGCCTTTTGATCATTCATCGGACTTTTCATTCCACTGCTTCCAGTTCTTCTTCGAGAAGCTGGCGCTGATATAAATCCGCATATTCGCCTT
>DAITAB010000311.1:0-2570 GCA_036824525.1 Pyrinomonadaceae bacterium | reverse complement strand
TGCTTCCAAAATCTCCGGCGAAAGGAAGCGTCGTGACTTTCGACAACGTACACGGCAAAATCTGCGCCGACGCAGACGACACGCTAATCACGACTAATAAAACGATACTGTAAACAAATTCTTTCACGAATAACCTCAGGCTATCTTTCGGGCTTTCAACTTCCATCGGGCGAATAATTCTAGCTTTTAAGTTTGTTTCTCCGCAATTTTTCACCTAACATTTTTTTCAACTACACGAACGCAAAATCGCCATTATCAAATTTATGACACAGAAAATTCGCAAAGCAGTTTTTCCCGCCGCCGGACTCGGCACGCGTTTTCTCCCCGCGACCAAAGCTTCGCCAAAGGAAATGTTGCCGCTGGTTGATAAGCCTCTCATTCAATATGTAGTCGAAGAAGCGGTAGCATCGGGCATCGAATCGGTTTTGATCGTTACCGGTCGCGATAAAACTCCGATCGAGGATCATTTCGATATTTCCTTTGAACTCGAAAATGTTTTGAATGAGCGCGGAAAAACGGAAATGTTTGAACTCGTGCGCGCGGTTTCGGAGCTTACGCGCATTACCTACACCCGACAAAAACAGGCGCTCGGTCTCGGACATGCGATTTATCAAGCGAAGGATTTCGTCGGCGATGAGCCTTTTGCCGTTTTGCTGGCGGACGACATTATCGACGCGAAAAAACCCGCGCTGAAACAGATGATCGAAGTTTTTGAAAAATACGATTCGCCGGTAATCGCGACGATGCAGGTTGAGGGCGAAGCAATTTCGCGTTTCGGCGTTATTGACGCGGATGAAGTCAGCCCGAATGTTTACAAGATCAAAGACATGGTCGAGAAACCAAAATTTGCAGAAGCGCCTTCCGATCTCGCCATCATCGGCAGATACATTTTAACGCCCGATATTTTCAGCGCAATTGAGCGCACGGAAAAAGGCGCCGGCGGCGAAATTCAAATTACCGATGCGATGCGTCTTCTACTAAAGGAAAGAGATTTTTATGCGGTGAAGCTCGATGGCGTGCGCCACGATGCCGGCGACAAACTCGGATTTCTCATCGCGACTGTCGAATTCGCCCTCAAACGCGATGATCTGGCGCCGGAATTCCGTAGTTACTTAAAGTCGCTCAAGCTGTAAATGGAAAAAACCAACGACAAAAATTATCGTGCGCGGGTTTATGAACTCGTTAAGAAAATTCCCGCAGCGCGAGTGATGACTTACGGACAAATCGCGGAAATTCTCGGCGAAGGTTATACGGCGCGCACCGTCGGTTATGTAATGCACGGAGCCGATACGGAAAATGTTCCATGGCAGCGCGTAATCAATTCGCAAGGAATGTGTTCGACCGGAAAGATGACAGTACCGGTAAATCTTCAACAGAAAATGTTGGAAGACGAAGGAATAATTTTTAGCGACAAAGGAAAATGCGATCTCGAAAAATATCGCTGGTTTCCCGAAGGCTACGAAGCAAAAGACGATGAGCAGCCGAGTTTGTTTGGTTGAGAATGTTAAAATAATTTTGCGGTTACAAAGCTGCGAGGTAAAACGATGACAAAGATTGGCGACAGAATAACGATTGATGAAACAATCTGCAACGGAAAGCCGACGATTCGCGGAAAGCGAATTACCGTTCAGACAATTCTCGAATTCTTGAGCGCCGGTGAAACGGCGGAGGAGGTACTTCGCCAGTTTCCTTCACTTGAACGCGAAGACATTTCCGCTTGCTTGGAGTTCGCTTCCGGTTTGATGAATAGAAATTATGTGATCAAGTCGATTGCCTAAAATGCCGAAATATTTGATCGACGTAAATTTGCCGTACCATTTTTCGTTATGGAAAAGAGATGACTACATTCATCAGAAGGATATCAACGACGAATGGACGGACGCACAGATTTGGGATTACGCAAAAGAAAATAATCTCACGATCATTACCAAAGACAGCGATTTTTCTAATCGAATTATCTTCCACCAACCGCCGCCAAAAGTAATTCATATTCGCTTTGGAAATATGAGGATGAACGATTTCTTTTTGACGATTTCCGCGATGTGGAAAGATGTGATCGCGTTGAGCGAACATCACAAGCTCGTCAACGTTTTTCGCGATAGAATTGAAGCGATCGAATAATCGAAATCGAAAATGTTTCAATCAATTCATTTCAAATCACACGGTCGCGCGACGACTAATGCTTCCAAGCCGGAAGTTCTCGAAAAATTGAAACAGATCGTCGGCGCGGAAAATGTTTTGGTTGATCCGGAAAAAGTTGAGCCTTACGGCGCCGATGCCGTAAAAGAAAAATTTCCGCCGGAAGCTGTTGTCTTTCCCGAAACAACTGAACACGTCGTAAAAATTCTCAAACTCGCAAATGAATTTCGATTTCCTGTGACTGCGCGCGGAGGCGGTGTCGGATATACAGGCGGTGCGGTTCCGGTTGATGGCGGAATTGTCGTCGGCACAGATCGGATGAAAAAGATTTACGAGATCAGCGTTGATGATCTTTATGTAGTCTGTCAGCCCGGACTAACCACTTTCGAACTGCAACAAGCCGTCGAAAAACTCGGACTTCTTTTCCCGCC
>DAITAB010000310.1:1864-2577 GCA_036824525.1 Pyrinomonadaceae bacterium | reverse complement strand
ATGCCGAATTTCCCTGCGAGATAAATTCCAGGCTCGATGGAAAATGCCGTTCGCGGAATCAACCGACGCGAATCGCGCGTCTCCAGATTATCAATGTTCGCGCCGTTGCCGTGTCCTTCTTCGCCGATCGAATGTCCTGTGCGATGCAAAAACTGATCGGCATAACCTGCTCTTCGAATAACTCCGCGTGCAATATCATCAACCTGCGCGCCGGTTATTGTTTTATGTTGACGAAAAGAAGTTTGCACAAACTGAAACGCGGAATCACGCGCTTCGCGAACGATATTCCAGATCTTAACGTATTCATCCGGAACGGTTTCGCCGACATAGCCGACCCACGTCAAATCAACCGCGGGCGCCCTTGGCTTTTTGAGTTTGGTGACGGAATCGATCAAAACCAAATCGCCGCGGTTTATGGTTGAGTGTTTTTCTTTGGTCGGAAAATAATGCGGCGAAGCAGCGTTTTCGTTTACCGCAACGACCATCGGCGATGGTTGCATTCCCAATTCCTCAAAGCGCCCCATCATAAATTCCTGCACGTCGATTTCCGTTGTCGGTTTATTCGCAATCATCCGGCGCTTGATTTCGGCGAAAGCCTCGATGATTACTCGTTGAAGTTTAACGCAAGCTTCAATGTGCATTCGCAGTTGATCATCGGTCCAAACGGCTTCGAATTGCTGAACGAGATTCGCACTCGATACGACTTTTACATT
>DAITAB010000310.1:0-1854 GCA_036824525.1 Pyrinomonadaceae bacterium | reverse complement strand
TGCGCGGCGAATACTGCATCGCGATCCGCAAAATCTTGCGCGAACGATTTTCGGTAAAGAACGCTTTACGCAAATTTGCTTCAATGAGCTGCCATTCGCGATAGACGAGTTTCCTGCCAGGAAGTGAATCGAGTTTTTCCGGTTCGATTGCGTGAACAATTTTAGTAGGCTCGCCGTTTGCCGGAATGTAATAGAACCATCGTCGCGAGCCGCTCGCGCCATTTTCGAGATTCAAAATTCGCTTCGCTAAGATGTCACTTCCTCGAAAATCATAGAAAAGCCAGCCATCAAGTTTCTCGGCTTGTAATGCTTTCTGGATTTCTTTTATCCGAGTTTCCTGCGCGGTTTGCGCGAAGGCGACCGACGAGAAAAGCAATAAAAAGATGCACGCGAATTTCATCATAAAATCTTACCGTAAGAAAATATCCACATAATCGGCAACTTCATCGCAAGGATTATTTATTTCCTCCAAACGCCAATATTTTCGTTTTCCCGTAATCCTGAAAGTCATTAGGCCTTCGCGAATGCATGGCTTGCCGCCATTGATAAAACTAACTTGAGTAATAATCTTTCCTGAGAATTTGAAATCTTTCTCGTTGATTTCAGTCACCACTCCCTCAATGGTCAAAAAGTCCTTTGTCCGCCTTCCTCGTTGTTCGCCTTTTAAGATCACTACGCCTTTTTTCTGAGTCGCAATCACACGTCCGAAATAATCCCAGCTAATCCACTGAAGGGAGAGTTTGTGTTTTCCCATAAGTGCCCTTCTGGCTTTCATACTTTTTACGACAGTCTTTTCCTGTCCGAAAACGGATAGACCAGCGAAAATAAACACCGCGCCGGATATCAGAAGAAACTTTCTTAACATAGATTTTTATTTGAGTCGCAATTGAGCCAGTCGAAAAAATTCCTGGACCTGCGAGTTCCAAAAGTTCCAGTCGTGGGTGCCGGGAAGTTCACGAAACTCATGCGGAACTTTCTTTTCCACGAGCAAATCCGCGAATTCACGATTAATCTTGAATAGCCAGTCTTCCGTTCCGCAATCGAAATAAAGGAATGGCAAGTTCCTTAATCTTGAGGCGTCCGATTCGCGTATGAGTCGAAAAATGTCGTTATCCTTTCTCGTTAAACTATTCGATTCGCCGAAAACCGAAATAATCGAAGGTCGCAAATATCTACTATCGTCTCCGCGAAGCGGAGCATCCAAAGCGCCGCTGAATGAGCCCACGAGCGAAAACATTTCGGGATATTTCAAACCGAACTTAATAGCGCCATAACCGCCCATCGAGAGTCCTGCGATAGCGCGCGACTCGCGAATTTTCGTAACGCGAAAATTCTTTTCTACGTCCGGAATTAATTCCTGGATGATATAGGTTTCAAATCGATCGTTTGGTTTGCTTGCGCTGTCGGTGTACCAGCCATCGCCGCCTTCCGGCGTCACAACAATGAAATCGTAAAGCTTCGTAAGCCCTGCGAGTTTCGTTTTTTCCGTCCAATTACGGAAGTTTCCGCTCAGCCCATGTAGCAAATAAATAACCGGAAACGATTTTGTTTTGTCCGACGAAACGAAGTAACGAGCCGGGAAAACCACGCGATATGCCATATGGCGCGACATCAACTTACTATGAAGTTCATAATCGCGGACACGCTTTTTGTCGTCACTCGAATCGGTTGCGCGAATCTTCGAGACAATCTTCGTTTGCTGAGCGTCGACTTCTTGAAACAAAAAAAGCGCGAGCGAAAAAAAACAAGCCGCACGCGCTGAAACGAAAATTTTCATTTAAGAGTCTAGCCGAAGAATCTCTGAAACCAACCGGTTTCATCTTTACCGATAATCTGAGCAAGTTCGCCTGCATC
>DAITAB010000009.1:23444-27071 GCA_036824525.1 Pyrinomonadaceae bacterium | reverse complement strand
TCAGCGCTTTGTGTATATTCTTCAACCTTCAAAAGTTTATCGAAAGCTTTTTTTCGGTCCGCCGCCGATTCCAGAAAGATTGCTGTAAATGTTCCCTGCGGCACTCCAATCGCCCTCCGATAAAGCGCTTCAAGATCCGTTCCGGCTTCGACTCCGAGATGCTGCCGAAGGAATCGTCGGACTTCATCTTTCTTTTCCGCGACGCGCATCTTCAGTTTCGGATCATAAACGTAATACGAAGTTGAGGTATCGCGATGCACAACATACTCGCGTTCATCGAGACTGCTTTCGAAGGTTACATTCACAATGCCTTTCTTCGAACCGCGGCGCGCGAAATCGTCTTTCCTGTAATCCAGAACGTCAAACAAAGCCCACGCGATTCCTTCGATGATGGTCGTTTTCCCCGCACCGTTAGAGCCGATGATCGCGGTCGTTCCTCGTTGGAAATCATAACTGCTCTTGAAGTGCGACTTGATATTTTCAAGCTCGACGCGGGTGATATACATAACTGTTTAAGAGGTAAGTTTAGACGCTCGCCCGGTGAAACGACAATCTTATCTTGCGGCGCGCTTGAGCCGATCCATTAACGCCCTTCCGATACCGCTTTCTTCGACTCTTTCGCAGAAAATCTTTTTCACATTTTTCCGATCGCAATCGCGGAAAAACTCAAATAACTCGCGTGCATATTCATCGACTGTCGCGACGATTTTCCGCGCTCCGAATTCTCCCGAAGAAATTTCGAAACCTATATAGGCACTCTCCGGCGCAGGCACCGCTTCTGACGAATTTACTACCAAAATAACCTTCGCTCGCGGAGAATAGTGCCGATGTTTCAAGCCCGGACTACGAGGCAAGGCGGAATCCGACGATTCATCCAAAACAATTTCAGGAACGATCTTGCGTAGTTCTTCAACGGAAACCGCGCCGCTCCGAAGCAGACATGGCGGATCGCCTGTGCAATCAACAACGCTCGATTCGAGCCCGATTTGTGTGGGCTCGCCTTGCAGAATACAGTCGATCTTTCCATCCAGATCTTCAAGCACCGCACGCCAGGTCGTCGGGCTCGGTCGCCCGGAAATATTCGCGGATGGCGCAACGACCGGAGTGGCGCATAACTCCAGAAACTTCGAAGCAATTTCGTGTCGCGGCATTCTGATTGCGATTGTTTTCAGACCGGCGCTTGCAAGATCGGAAATGCGCGGGGATTTTTTCAAGACAATCGTCAATGGTCCCGGGAAAAAACTGTCGATTAATCGCTTCGCCGATTCGCTTTGTTCTGCAGCGAGTTGCGCGATCTGACTTTCACTTCCGATATGCACGATCAATGGATTATCGGAAGGTCTTCCTTTGGCATCGAATATTTTTCCTATCGCTTCTGCATTGAAGATATCTGCTCCGAGTCCGTACACCGTTTCGGTCGGAAACGCGACGATTCCGCCCCGACGTAAAATCGCCGCCGCTTCTTCTACTGATGTCGTCAAGATCGTTTTCATACGAAACAAACCGCGAGCGATATTCCTCTGAAAAAGTGAAACGGGCGACAGAAATTCTGCCGCCCGCTAGAGCGGGCTTTGGATCTTGGGTTCATCGCAAACCAATTACTAAAGCCAGTGGCAATTTGTAATACAAAAAACTGAATCGAACAACCCAAACTTACCCATTCCGGATTTTGAGTTCTGATTAACCTTCGGCTTCGCGGCTGATCGCTGCTTCGCCGCCGACTTTTGAAGCGATTCTTGATAAGACAACTACGACCAAAACCGCTATAACTGTTGCAATTACCGCATAGAGAAAAAGTGCCGGAAGCTCTTCGCCCAGATTGAGCTCCTTCATCGCCGCCTTCATGGCGTCATTCCATGCGAGAGCCGCTATCAGACCAAGCGCCGCAGAAGCCAGCGCGATCATTGACTGTACAATCGCCTTTGTTTGTTCCACACCTTTAGACATATTTCGTTTCTCCTGAAATTTCGAAAATTTTTGTAAAGCGTGTGTGCATTTAACACTAACTGCTGAAAAAATATCAACCGCGATGTCGTTCTCGGCGAGTCTTCGCGCTAAAATCTTAGGAATGACTTTAGAGGAAAAGCTCAAAATTCTTCCCGCCTCTTTTGGCGTTTACCTTCACAAGGATTCGCGCGGAAAGATTATTTACGTCGGCAAAGCTAAGAGCTTACGAAGTCGGGTTAGACAATATTTTCAGGCGGCGCGAAATCTCGACGCGAAAACGCGTCGACTGGTAAAACGAATTGTCGATTTTGAGTTCATCGTCGTTGACAACGAAGTGGAAGCGCTGATTCTCGAAGCGAATCTCATCAAGAAACATCGTCCGCATTACAACATTCTGCTTAAGGACGATAAATCCTATCCCCACATTAAATTGACCAATGAACCATTTCCGAAAGCAATGATCACTCGCAGAATAGTCCGCGATGGTTCGCATTATTTCGGACCTTTTCTGCCCGGAAGTCTCGCCCGCAAAACTATAGATCTCATCAACCGTTCATTTCAGCTTCGCACCTGCAATATTGAGATTGACGGAAAACTGCCGCGACCTTGTCTCGAATATCACATCAAGAGATGTCTTGGTCCTTGCGTTAAAGGGCTTTGCTCAAATGAGCAATACGCCGAAGCTGCGCGCGATGTGAAACTCCTTCTCGAAGGAAAGAATACCTTTCTCGCCGATGATCTCGAGAGGCGCATGTGGGAAGCTTCAAACGAATCGCAGTATGAACTCGCCGCGAAATATCGCGACCTGAAAAAAACGGTTCTTGCGCTAGTTGAAAAACAAAAAATGGCGAGCGTCGCTGAAAGCGATGTAGACATCTTTGGAATGCATCGCGAAGGACCGCGCGCGGCGCTGCAGCTTTTTACTATGCGCGAGGGAAAGATCGTCGGGCGACGCGAATTCTTCTGGGAAGATCTCGATGAAGAACTCTTCGATGCTTCGGAGTTTTTCGGCGAAGTTCTTATGCAGTATTACTCGACCGATTATGTTCCGCTCGAAATTCACGTCCCAAATGATTTCGCCGATCGCGAAACTTTGGAAAAGGCGCTCACCGAGCGGCGCGGAAAACGGGTGCGAATATTGGACCCGAAACGCGGACGAAAACACGAGATGATTTCTCTCGTTGAGCGCAACGCAAAACTAGCATTCGAACAGCGCTTCCGAATTTTGAAACCGGATATGCAACGCGTTCTTGAAGAACTTCAGGAAGTTCTCGAGCTGCCGCATCTGCCAAAGAAAATAGAGTCGTTTGATATTTCCCACATCCAAGGTGCGGAAAATGTTGCGGGAATCGTCGTATACGAAAACGGAAAGCAAAACCGCGCGGCATTTCGTCGTCTGAAAATACAAACCGTAAAAGGTGCGGATGATTTCGCGTCGCTTCGGGAAGCAGTCTTTCGTCGCTATAGAAGAATGATCGACGAGAAAACGCCGCTACCCGATTTGATCTTTATCGATGGCGGACGCGGGCAACTCTCTTCAGCTGCAGATGCGATGCGCGAACTCGAGCGCGAAGCGATTCCGCTCGTCGGATTGGTGAAGCCGCCGAAGAAGCACAAGGAAATTTCGCACTTGCTTGTCTATGGACGCGAAGCGCAAATTCCCTTCGATGCGAATTCCAC
>DAITAB010000009.1:0-23344 GCA_036824525.1 Pyrinomonadaceae bacterium | reverse complement strand
AATCGCGGTCGCGATTCCGGCATTAACCGATGGTCGGCGCGTCCGATCCGGGAACAAAACATCTTCGGCATCGCGCTTCGTATTTTCCACTCGCGCCAACTTCCACCAGTTCTTCCGATTCAAAAGTGCGTTGCGAATAGTTTGCGGTTTCACCGCACTTCACACAGATCGCATGAGTTTTCGTGATGAATTCGGCAATCGCCAAAAGGTGCGGCATCGGCTCAAAAGGTTTACCCAAATAATCCTGGTCCAAACCCGCAACGATTACACGGCGCCCTTCATCGGCAAATTGCGAAACGACTTTTACGATGTCGGCATCAAAAAACTGTCCTTCATCAATTCCGATCACCTGCGTATCCTTCTCAAATACATCGAGAAGCTCCTTCGTGTTCGCAACCGGAAAAGAAACGTGTTTCAAGCCCGAGTGCGACGCGATTTCTTCGTCAGCATATCGATTATCGATCTTGGGTTTGAAAACCTGCACTTTGAGTCGCGCGATATTCGCGCGCTTGAGTCTGCGAATCAATTCTTCGCTCTTTCCGGAAAACATCGAGCCGACGATTATCTCAATCGATCCCATCTTATTGCGTCGCGACATCCGACGCTCTTCCGTATTGTCGTAAGCAAATTCATCAACCATAACGCACAAATTTTTCCGCGAGATTTGGAAGTTCGAAAGGTTAACACAGCGCAACGCGGAAAATCCAAAGCGAATCGGCGGCGAGGTGTTTCATTGCAAGCCGGACCGGCGATATGCTTGAGTCGATGAAGCTGCATATTTGTCCAAGATGCAAGCGACCTTATCTGGAAGACGAAGAAACGTGTCCGCGCTGCGATCAACATTCCTGGGATCAGGATAGTTGGATGAATTTTGGATGCCTTATCGCGACAATTCTACCGCTTTTTATATTGATCGCTTTCTGGTTGCTCTTTATCTTCGGAGTTTTTCTCCGGTGAGTGACTTTAGTTCGCGATGTTTGAAACGATGGAGTCGATCAAAACTGAGCTATCTGATTTTTGTGTTTCATTATTAACAATCACAACGAAAGCAAAAGCTTCCTGATCGGCGCTTTTCAAATAGCCTGCCAGCGAATTTACGTAGGATATAGAACCGGTTTTCGCGACAACTCTACCGCGTAGATTTTGCAGCCGTCCTTTAAGAGTTCCGTCAGTTCCCGCGACTGGAAGCGAATTTTGAAACACCTCGGAAAATTTCGCCCGTGATGCAAAAACAAGCGCCCGCGCCAATGCCTCCGGACTAACAAAATCCAAACGCGATAAACCCGAACCGTCGTGTATGGAAATTTCCTCCGTCGCGATATTGTGCAATTCGAGCCATTTCTTAACGACCGCGGCGCCCGCTGAATCGTCACCGCGCAGCTTTTGCAGTTTCGGATTTTCGTCCGGCGCTTCCGAGCCAAACTTTTTTCCTAAAGTGCGCAAAATAAGTTCCGCATACAAATTTACGGAATCCTTGTTCATCTTATGCACAATTTCACCGAGCGTTGCGCTTTGCGCTGACGCGAATTCCTGTCCGCCATTCAGAATGTTCGTTTCCGATTTCCAATCTGTGTAGGTTGCATCACCTTCAACGGTAATTCCGTTCTTCTGCAATTCATTCCTTAAAATTTTTGCTGCCCAAAGCGCCGGATTCGAGACCGCCACGCGAGCATCGAGATCTTTTCCATTTCCCCAAACGTGAATTCGATTGTCTTCAAGACCGCGTTTAACGCCGATCGATTCGATTTCGTCATTTGGCGGCGCGACTGCGCCTGAGAGTTCTACGTAGTCAGTCGGAGGTGAAGTTACCGGTCGTCCGTTTTCAAGTTGGATTCTTACTTTGTTTTCATTGATAGAAAGCGCGCTCGCTTCAGCGCCGTAATACCACTGCAATTCATTCCAAGTCCATCCATCGCCGATCGTATCGCCTTTGAAAAAACTTTCGTCGCCGATGATTTTCCCATTAACCCGCCGGAGATTTTTTGCTTTAAGCTGCGCGATGAGCCGGGAAATTTCATCACTGTCGAAATCCGGTGCGCCTTCACCACGGAGAATCAAATCGCCGCGCAGAATTCCATCAGCATCGATTTGTTTTTGAGAAATGATAGAAGTCTTCCAACGGAAATCCTTACCAAGTTTATCGAGCGCGACGATTGAAGTGAGTATTTTTTCGATTGACGCAGGATTAAAAAGCTTTTGTCCATCGCGTGAAACCGCAATCCTTCCGTCTCTGAGGCTAATCGCAATTACACCCCAACGCGCATTCGCAAAATCTCCGTTTTCGATGAGATCTCTTATGGTTTTTGCTTTTGCAATGTCTTCCGGTCGATCTGAAATGAGCAGCGGTTTAGCGAGATTGATTGCGGAATCGGAACTTGGTAAAGCAAAACTCTCATTCGATCCTGTCTGATTTGAGTTATCGGCGGGCGAGCTGGAAAAACATCCGATTGAGAAGAGCACACACAAAAAAAGAAATTCGAATTCAATAACTCTTCGAATTGATTTTCTCATGGGCTCAATAAAAATTTCTTGATGATTAGAAGCGCTAGTCGGTGATGTGCCGCAGATCGCGACCGGTCATTTCTGCAGGTGTTTCGATTCCCAGCACTCCCAAAATCGTCGGTGCAATATCTTCCAAAGCGCCGTCAGTCCGCAATTTCAACCCGTTCGCGCTTTCATCTACAAAATGAAAGGGCACGGGATTTCGCGTGTGAGTTCCGCTTCTCTCACCCGTGGAGAGATCAATCATCTCTTCACAATTTCCATGATCGGAGGTGATGATCGCGATGCCTTCCACTTCGCGTATTTTCTCGACGATTCCGCCAATACACGTATCGATAAACTGAACGGCTTCGATCGTTCTATTCAGATCGCCCGTATGTGCCATAACATCGGCGGCTGCCAGGTTGACGATGAAAACTTCGTGCTCACCGGAATCGAGACCGCTGCGTACTTTATCAGTGATGCGAAACGAGCTCATTTCCGGATACGACAATCCATCTGTTCCATTTCTGGGTGTAACCAACATTCGATGTTCGCCCGGAAATTCCGCCGCCATTCCGCCATTGAAGAACGAAGTAATATGGGCAAACTTTTCGAATTCGCTTACGCGGCAATTAGTAACTCCATTCTTCGCGAAAACTTCCGCCAGAAGATTTCTTTCTTCCTCCGCCCGAAACGCAACCGGAATCTTGAAAGTTTTGTCGTATTCAGTAAGACACACCAAATCGACATTAGGCTTCAACAAAACTGCAACTTCCTCTGCGCCATTCATCGAAATTGCCTGCACGAGTTGTCTCATTCGATCGCCGCGATGATTAAAGAAGATCACTACATCGCCATCTTCGACCTTTGCGACCGGATTATTATCTTCATCGATCATTACGATCGGCTGAATGAATTCATCTTCAATTCCGCGTAGGAAAGAATTGCGAATCGCCGTGATTCCATCGCGTGCCGGTTCGCCTTCGCCATGCACGAGCAAAGTATATGCGCGCGCCGTTCGTTCCCAATTCTGATCGCGATCCATGGCGAGAAATCGCCCGCACAATGTTGCAATCTTTCCGCAACCTACATCATTCAACTTCAGTTCCAGCGCTTCTACATAAATATCTGCCGTTCTTTTCGGTACATCTCTTCCATCGAGAATTCCATGGACGAAAACATTCTCAAGTCCGAGTGTCTTCGCAATTTTAAGCAGCGCGAAAAGACTGTTTTGATTCGAATGAATTCCTCCATCAGAAAGCAGTCCGACCAAATGCACGGCGGAATCGCGCTCGCGCGCTGCCTTCATCGCCGAAACCAATATTTCGTTTTGATAAAATTCGCCGCTGTCAATCGCTTGGGCAACCCGACTTGAACCGGTCCTTACGATTCTTCCCGCGCCGATCGTCATATGACCAACTTCGGAATTTCCGGCGGAACCGTGAGCGAGTCCGACGCGAGTTCCGGATGCTTCGAGCAGTGTCTTTGGATATCGATGACAAATCTCATCGTAGTTCGGTGTGCGCGCAAGCGCGATCGCGTTTCCTTCCCGACGCGGTGAGTAGCCCCAACCATCTATGATGATGAGTGCGAGCGGGCGTTTTCCCGTGCGTTCTTCGGATCCGATTCCGAAGCTGAAATTTCCAACCTTAACTGTATACATTTATTGTTTGGTCTTAACGGTAGTAACCTTCAACCGTCTTCTCCATCCAGCGCTGGGGGAATTCTAACTCAGTAAATCCAAATTTTGAATAGAGTTTTTGTGCATCTTTAGTTGCCAGGACCCATCTTTTAAAACCTTGCAGCTCCGAATGCGCCAAAATCGCGCTCATCAAAAGCTTGCCGATGCCTTTCCCGCGAAAATCTTTTGCCACAAAAACATCGCAAATCCAAGCAAAAGTCGCATAATCGGTCACAACTCGGGCAAATCCAACCTGAATGTTCTTATGATATGCACCGAAAGGCATGGAGTTTTCAATCGCCTTTCGCGTGATTTCTTCAGCGCGCCCTTCCGCCCAATAACTTTCCCCGGAAAGGGATTTGTGTACGAAATCAAAATTAATCCGACTTCGGTCGGTCGAAACTTCAAAATCGGTTTCTGAAAGTGTCATCAAAACTATCCAAGTTGATAAAAAGCTTTTCGTCCGGGAAATCTTGCCGCATCGCCCAACTCTTCCTCGATGCGAAGCAGTTGATTGTATTTTGCGATCCGATCCGAACGCGAAAGACTTCCGGTCTTTATCTGACCGGCATTAGTGCCGACTGCCAAATCTGCGATAAACGAATCTTCCGTCTCGCCGGAACGATGAGAAATTATCGCCGTACGATTATTCGTCTTGGCAAGCTCAATCGCATCGAGCGTTTCCGTCAGCGTTCCGATTTGATTCACCTTAATCAAAATCGAATTCGCGCAACCTTCATCGATTCCCTTTTGAAGAAACTTGACGTTGGTTACAAACAGATCGTCGCCGACGAGTTGAATTTTCGAACCGAGGTCGTCCGTTATTTTTTTCCAGCCGTTCCAATCATTTTCCGCCATTCCGTCTTCAATCGAGATGATCGGATATTTTTCGCACCAACTCTTCCAATAAGCGACCATTTCATCCGAAGAAAGTTTTCTTCCATCGCTCTTTTTGAAAACGTAGTTTTGTCCATCGAAGAATTCGCTTGCGGCAGGATCGAGCGCAAGCAAAACGTCTTCGCCCGCTTTATAACCGGCTTTCGTAATTGCTTCGAGAATAGTCTCGATCGCCTCTTCATTCGATTTCAAGTTTGGTGCAAAACCGCCCTCATCGCCTACGGAAGTTGAATAGCCGCGCGATTTCAGAACCGCTTTGAGGTGATGGAAAATTTCCGCACCTATTCGCAATGCCTCGGAAAAACTTTCCGCTCCGACCGGCATTACCATGAACTCCTGGAAGTCCACATTATTATCGGCATGCGCGCCGCCATTCAGAATATTCATCATCGGAACGGGAAGAGTTTTCGCATTGGCTCCGCCGAGATAACGATAAAGCGGCATTTCAAGCAACGCCGCGCCGGCGCGCGCAGTCGCGAGCGAAACCGCGAGCATCGCATTTGCACCCAGGTTGGATTTGTTTTCCGTTCCATCGAGTTCGATCAGCGTGCGATCAACTATCACCTGATCGAGCGCTGAAATTCCTTCCAGTTCAAAGGCAATTTTTTCATTTACGTTTTCAACGGCTTTCAGAACACCTTTGCCGAGATAACGCGATTTGTCTCCATCGCGAAGTTCCACGGCTTCGTGTTCGCCGGTCGATGCGCCCGATGGAACCGCGGCGCGTCCCGTAGTTCCGTCTTCCAAAACGACTTCCGCCTCAATCGTCGGATTTCCGCGCGAATCGAGAATTTCTCGTGCCCATACTTCTTCAATCAAACTCATTTAAATTAATTTCCTGTTTGGATGCTTTGGATAAGAAAACTCTGCGAATGCCGAGTAAAGATAACAGAACTTGCTTTTTGATTCTATTAGTTTTGTGAAAGTCGCGATGAAGCTAAGATTTCCCAACTTCATGCTCAGCCGACTTTCTCATTCTTACTTTCAGGATTCGGCGCTTTTCAACTTTCTCGACTTCAAAGACATGTCCATTGAATGAAACTTTCGCGCCTTCGCTCATAATCTCGCCCGATTCATTCATTAGGAAGCCGGCGATCGTTGTGTAAGATTCTGAAACGGGCAAATTCATTCCCAGCCGGCGATTCAAATCACGAACCGCAAGTCCGCCTTCAAGTGTGTAACTTCCGTCGGCTTCCGTCTGAATCTGTTCATTTACTTCTACGTCGTGTTCATCGGAAATATCGCCGACGATTTCTTCGAGCAGATCTTCCAGCGTAATTATTCCCTCGATTCCGCCGTGTTCATCAACGACAAAACCGAAATGAAATTTTTCCTTTTGCATTTGGCGCAAAACGTCTTCCAAGCGCGCATTATCGACGACATAATTCGGCTTTTGAAGCACCCGCTCCAAACGAAACGCCTTCGGTCGCAAAAAATAACTCATCACATCTTTGCTATGAATAATTCCCGCTATGTCATCCAAAGAGTCACGATAAACCGCCAACCGCGAATAACCGTATTGACGAAAAGCGCGAACAATATCTTCCAGTGAAGAAGTTGCCGGAACTCCAACCATCTCCGTTCTCGGAACCATAGCTTCGCGAACCGTCGTCTCGGAAAATTCAAAAACCCGATTGATGAGTTTCTGTTCTTCCTTATTAAGATGTCCGCCGCGGTGTGATGCATCGATGATGTATCGGATTTCGTCTTGCGTGTAAGAAGATGCATGCTCCGCTTCGGATTTCAGTCCGAATGGTTTCACCACTTTGGCGCTCGCCCAATCAAGCGCGTAAATAAATGGCTTGAATACTTTGTAGAAAACCTGCATCGGAAGCGCTGTGCCCAATGCGACCTTCTCCGCGAATTCCAGTCCAAGAAGTTTTGGTGATTGTTCGCCAAGCACGATATGCAAAACGGTAATAATTGAGAATGCGATTCCAAATGAAATCAAATGCTTTACATATTCGCTCAGCCCGCTCATTGAGTTCTCGAGGATCGAGGCGATCAATGGTTCACCCAGCCAACCAAGCCCGAGCGATGCGAGTGTTATTCCAAGTTGTGATGCAGAAAGATAAGGAGTGAGATTATCCAAAATTGAAAGCAACCGAATCGCCGACG
Source organism: Pyrinomonadaceae bacterium (assembly GCA_036824525.1). Classification (GTDB taxonomy): domain Bacteria; phylum Acidobacteriota; class Blastocatellia; order Pyrinomonadales; family Pyrinomonadaceae; genus DAITAB01. Next base: position 16,164 of record DAITAB010000009.1, on the reverse strand, counting down.
AATTTCCTTCTTTCGCCAATGCTTCAATTCGCGAACGCCTCGCGCCGACGAACGCAAATTCCGCCGCAACGAAAAATCCATTCACCGCAACCAGCACAAAGACGCCCATAATTTTCAGAATAATGAGCGAAAAACGTGAAGCCGGGATTGAATCCTCTTGAAACAAAAAGAAAAGCAACAAACTACCAGCAGGATCGTCCATCTTTATTTATAACGCAGGGTCGAAACCAATCGCGTGAAAAACTGATTGTAACATAGCAAAATCCGATTCACGATAACCGTTTTCCGCGATCAAGAATCTCGCGGATCAATGGCTGACAGGAACCGCAGCCGCGTCCGGCGCCGCACAATAATCCGATATCTTTCACTCCGGCAAAGGGATTTTCCGTCATAATTTCCTCGATGCGTTTTTCCGTGACTCCGAAACATGTACAAATTAAAACGTCTTCGCCCTGCCAGCTTCGGAGTTCACTAGCACGATAATCGGCGAGAGTTTGGCGAAGAGTTTCAATACAAAGGTTCAGACAGTGCTGCCGCTCAAGCGGAAACTCCCCGAGTATCTCGCTAACGGCGCTCTCCAATTCTTTATCATTCAGCCCTTGAAGCTCGGTTAGGCGAATTCCGATCAACTTGCTCAGCAAGACTTCTGATGCGGCGACCATATATCCGCATCCATTGGTTCGAAACCGATCATCGGCAATTCTCTTTTCGGCAGAGTCCACGCGAATCTGAAATCGCAACACACATCCGCACTCCAAGGTCGCACAGGTAGCACGTCCATTTGCGTCCGAAAGATTTCCCTTTCTACCGGAACAAGAAATTCTTTCGTCAATCGCTGCCGGAAAAAATGTCATCACCGGAATTCTCGCACAGACAACTCGTTATCAACCAGATGCCGTCGCTCCTGACTTTGTTTCATATTTAGCCGCGCCATTGTGTAAACTGATGCCGATGAGATCGATGATGCTCGGAATATTGTTGGTGGCGTTTTCGTTTTTTGCCGCGGCTTGTGTCGATAGTCCGCCGCCGGTGACGATTACGCGTCAAGAAGTTCGCACCGGTGGAATTCCTTCGACGAATCTCCCGATGCCCACACGCGAAAACCTTGAAAACCTCGGCTGGAAAACTTCCGAGGGCAAGAGTGAAACCCTGAAAACTTTGCGGGGGAAAGTATTGGTTTTAGATATGTGGGCGACTTATTGCCCGCCTTGTATTGAGGAAATTCCGCATTTATCGAAACTGCAGGAACAATATGGTTTAGAAAAAATTCGCGTGGTCGGGCTGCACGTTGGCGGTGATGAAGACAAGGAAAAAATTCCCGCCTTTCTCGAAAAACATAATATGAGTTATACGCTTGCCTATCCCGATGACGAGCTGACGCGAATTCTTACGGCGAATGATTCCCGGATTCCGCAGACATTCGTCTTCGATGAAGAAGGAGTGCTGTTGAAGAAAATAATCGGCTTCAGCTCGGACGAAAAGGCTGCGCTGGATAAAGCCGTAGCGGACGCGCTCAACTGACGGCGTTCAGTTACTGTGAAACTGAAACGCATTGTTTCCTTTTTCGAAAGAGAAAATTAAAAGACGCAAATCTATAATTAATGAGAGATCTAGCGGTTGGAAACGGTTCAATGCTCGTCAATTTCGACGAGCATTATCAAATTCGCGATGTGTATTTTCCGCATGTCGGACAGGAAAACCACACGAAAGGATCTCCTTTTCGTTTCGGTGTCTGGGTCGATGGCGAGTTCTCTTGGATACATGAAGATGGATGGAAGCGCGACCTTCGATATCTAAACGAAACGCTCGTCACCAACGTTAAACTGGTAAATGAAAGTCTCGGCATCGAAATCGTCTCAAACGATACGATTGCGAGTCACGAAAATATTTTTCTTCGTCGGGTGCGCGTCAGCAATCTGCGCGATGCTCCGCGCGATGTAAGAGTTTTTCTCCATCATGATTTTCGGATCTCCGAAACGAAAGTTGGCGATACTGCATATTTCGATCCGGAAACTTACGCGCTTATCCACTACAAACGCGATCGCTATTTCCTGATCAAGACTGCGCCGCATTTTGCTTCATTCGCGACCGGGCGCAAAGCTTTTCGCGGACAAGAAGGTACATGGCGCGATGCCGAGGATGGAAATCTTGAAGGCGGAGTAATTACGGAAGGTTCGGTAGATTCAACCTTGGGCGTGTTTTTGCAACTCGAACCACAGGAAGCAAAAGATTTTTTCTACTGGATTTGCGTAGGTAAAACTCACGAAGAAGTCGCGTTGCTGAATTCCCACGTTAAGAATGAAACTCCGCAGGCTTTGCTCAACTACACCGAAAATTATTGGAGAGTTTGGGTCAATAAAAACGACGTCGATTTCGGCGAGCTCTCACCGGAAGTCATTGCGCTCTACAAAAGATCGCTTCTTCTTATTCGCACACAGATTGACAACGATGGCGCGATTCTCGCGGCAAATGACTCTGATGTGACCGAGCGCGCGACCGATCATTACAGTTACCTTTGGACGCGAGATGGCTCACTCGTAGCGCATGCGCTGGACCTCGCCGGTTACTCATTTCTCACTCGAAAGTTCTTTGAATTGTGCGGAAAAATTATTCACCCGGATGGTTACTTTGTGCAGAAATATAATCCCGATGGGACGGTTGCTTCCGGCTGGCATGCGCCTTGGGATCGCCTCCGCAAGCAAATTCTCATACCGATTCAGGAAGACGAAACTGCATTGGTGATCTGGGCGCTTTGGCAACATTACGATAAGTTTCGCGATATCGAATTCGTAAGAAAACTATATCGTCCTCTGATAATTCGCGCCGCCGATTTTATGACTGAATTTCAGGATGATAATTTGCGTCTGCCGAAACCGAGCTGGAATCTTTGGGAAGATCAAAAAGGAATTCATACCTTCACTTGCGCTAGCGTCGTAGGCGGACTTCGCGCGGCTGCGCGTTTTGCATTTCTTTTCGGTGAACGCGAAAAAGGCACGCACTATGAGAATGTGGCAAATGAAATCGTGTCCGCGATGCGAAAACATCTTTACAGTGCGCGTCACAAAAGATTTTTGCGCGCGCTGCAATTCGTAAACGATGAACAATTCGAACCCGACGCAACGGTTGATGCTTCGCTCTTCGCCACTTTTTATTTCGGCGCCTTCGCTCCTGAAGATGAGCTTGTCCGAACGACGATGGACGCGATTGAGAAATCGCTTTCAGTAAGCGGAGATATCGGCGGAATCGCGCGGTTTGAAAACGACAGTTATATGCGGGTTTCGGATTCGCACACGGGAAACCCTTGGTTTATCTGCACGCTTTGGCTTGCCGATTATCACATTGCGAAGGCGCAAACGCGCAGCGAACTCGATCTTGCCTTGCCACTTCTTGAGTGGTGCGTAAAGCGCGCGCTGCCTTCAGGCGTGATGGCGGAACAGGTGAATCCGATCACCGGTGAAGATTTATCGGTTTCTCCGCTCACCTGGTCACACTCAACTTTCGTTGCGACCGTGATGAGCTATCTTCGCCGTCAATCGACGCTCAAATAGTTAGCCGATTCTTTGACGGTTGTGATTGGTTTTCGGTTTTGTGGTTTGCCAATTACCAAGAACCATTTACTGCCTTCGAATTGAGACTTGAGACCGCAGTTGTGGCACAATCTCTTCTTTATGAGACGTGCAAAGATTCTCGCAACGCTTGGACCTTCATCTACAACCGCAGAACAAATCGAGGGGCTGATTCAAGCCGGATTAAACGCGGTGCGCATAAACATGTCGCACGGAACTCACGCTGAACACACAGAGCGAATCGCAAATGCGCGCGCTGCTGCAAAGAAGCTGAATAAGCCGCTCGCGATTCTGGTAGATCTTTCCGGACCGAAAATTCGCACCCGCACTCTGATAAATCACACTCCGGTTTTTTTGGAAAATGGCGCGAACTTCTCGATCACTACCCGCGGAATCGAAGGAACTGCCCGAGAAGTTGCGACAACTTTTCTCGAACTTCCAAAGCTCGTAAAAAAAGATACGAAAATTTTGCTGGATGATGGCGCGATCGAACTTCGAGTCGTAAGCAAAACCGAGACCGATGTTTTGACGACCATCATAAATGGCGGCTGGCTCGACGAAAGAAAAGGTTTGAATCTTCCGGGCACAAGCTTGCCGATTCCCTCGCTTACTGAAAAAGACCGCGAAGATCTTAAATTCGCAATCGAACAAAACGCCGATTACATTGCGCTCTCTTTTGTGAGAAAGGCGGATGATTGCCGCGAAGTGAAGGAACTGATCAAGGCGCAGACGCGACGCAAAATCGGGCGCCCGCTGCTTGTCGCAAAAATTGAAAAGGCGGAAGCGATTGAAAATCTTGACGAAATTATTTCCGCCACCGATGGAGTGATGGTTGCCCGCGGCGATCTCGGAGTCGAGACAAGCGTCGAACTCGTTCCGCTTTATCAAAAACAAATAATCGAAAAATCAGTCGCGAAGGATAAGTTTGTTATCACGGCAACTCAGATGTTGCAGTCAATGGTCGCCGAGCCGCGCCCGACTCGCGCCGAGGCATCGGATGTTGCGAATGCGGTCTGGGATGGAACAGATGCCGTGATGCTTTCCGGCGAAACTGCCTCCGGAAAATTCCCGATCGAAGCAGTTAAGACGATGGCAAAAATTATCGATACCGCGGAAACGGTTGACGTCACAAAATTGAAACGCCCGTTAAAATTTTCCGAATTGCCGAGCGGCAGAACGAGTCAGGCGCTCTGCAAAGCGGCGGCGATTTGCGCCCGTGAAATGCGCACGGAAAAAATCGCGGTCTTTACTGAATCGGGTTTGATGGCGCGGAGACTTTCAAGCGTGCGTTCCGGTTTGCAAACATTCGCGCTCACAAACTCCAAAGATATTTGCAATCAGCTTTCGCTGATCTGGGGAGTCGCGCCGCTGATGCAAGATACTTCTGACACTACCGAAAAAATGCTAAACGCCGGCGAAGCGACCTTGCTCGCAGCCGGAGTGGTTTCTCAACAGGAAACAATTGTAATGATGGCGGGAAGGCTTTCGGGACTCGGACTTTCAAGTTCGGTGATCGTTTGGACGATCGGAGAGAAAACTCCGCGGCGATAAAAACTGCTTGATCATTTTTGGCGTTTTCGCGTGGCGGCTCGCTTAACAACCAACTTCTTACTCTTCATCGGTTTTGGTCTCGCATGGCGCGGTTGATAAACGCCGAGTTTTCCGCCGCCCGGAAGTGTGATGCGCGTAAGTATTCCCCAGCCGAGATTCTGAATTTCCTCGCAGCGTATCTTTTTCTTAGTCATTGCGGCAACGAATTTCTTTACATCGTCGCACATCAGATAAAACTCGTGAATGTCGTTTTTCTTTGATGGGTGAACGGCAACTTCCGCGGGCGGTAATCCGAAAATCAACCAACCGGCATGGACATCGACGAAAGGAAGTGCGAGCACGTCACGCAAAAACGCCCGATCAGCTTCTGGTTTTTTACTGTAAATAATTGAATGCGCCCCGATAATCATACCGATGTTCTCCATGGTTTGTCCGAGTGTGAAAAATTATTATTTATCCACATGATCCGACGCAAATCGGAGCGCATTTATGAGTGCGATGTCGCATGAACAAGACTAAAGCGCCTCAGTTATGTTTCATCCTTCCCAAATTAAGAACCCTCCGTTTTGATATCTCCTGACAACTGATTACTGAAACACATGAACCGGGCGCCCGCTCGGTACTCGTTTGGGAATCAGCTTTCGAAGTTCCTGCGAAGTTGCGCGTTTGTCATGCAAACCGTTACGCACGAATGCAACCAGCGAACTGAACTCTTCGTCCGACAAAATAATCGGCGATAGCAAAAGCGGATCGACGCGCGCCAAAACCACGTCACGCGGTCCCATCGGTCCGCGCAAATCCGCGTCGACTCCTGCGGCAGTCGGATCGTAATTGTTCGCTGAAAGAGTGACGTTCAGATGATGCCGAATTGCATCTTCCAGATTGGTAAATGAACCGTTATGAAAAAACGTCGGCTGCAGCGCGATGTTGCGAAGCGGCGCAGTTCGAAATGCATAACGGTCGTTTGCATCGCCGGTAACTTGCTCCAAACCGAAATCCTCATTTGCGCCCGCACCGTCAAAGGTTACGTTGCCGACCGCCGGAACGATTTGCGGAATACCAATCACATGTTGTTGGAAATCACTGAACATCTCATTCGATTCACCCGAAACTGCGTGACACCGCACGCAGTTCACATCGCCGAAAAAGAGCAACGCGCCGCGTTTTTCTTCTTCTGTCATGGCGTTTTTCTGTCCGCGCGCAAATCTGTCGATCGGCGCATCTGCATACGCGAGCGTGAATTCGAATTCGGAAATTGCACGTCCGAGCATTTCGTAGGTTATCGGCGCACCTTCTCTAACTTCCCGAAAGTTCATTCCAAAAAGTTTTCGGTAGTTCGCGTTTCCATTGAGTCTTTCCGTAACTGCGGCGCGAATTCCGTCGTTAGTTCCCGGAACATCCACGCCAAAACCGGCCATCTCGACCTTTTCCGTGACGGGAATAAAAGCCTGCGCCGATAAAAGATGCGGCAGAAAGGAAAGCGACATTCCTTCCGGCGGCGGAAACCGAAATCCCGCACTGTTATCAAAAGGACTGCCGGACAATGAAGCAAAGCGCGAGTTCCACATCAGGCGCGGATAAAAGACATTATTCAGAACCATCGGCGCGCGTCGCTGATTGCGCGGTCCGGCGCGATCCGGTCCGACGATGTTGTTGTTATCAATTCCGATCGCGATGGACTGCGTATCGCCGAAACCGACAGCAGCTGCGTGGCAACCCGAACAGGAATTGTCGTTGTTTAATCCGAGAAAGCTATCGTGAAAGGCAAGCCTGCCGAGGTCGGCGAGTTGATTGTCGATCTTTCGACCGAGTCTCGTTTCGAGTTGTTGGTGCATCGTGCCTGTAAAGGCGTGTTCGTTTAGGACGTTTTGCAGTTGCTCGTCGAGACCGATCGAACGGTGCGACGAAATTTTCGGTGTCAAGAAAAACGAACCGCCGAAAATCAGCGCGAGCAAAACGATCATCAACTTAATTCGTTGAATGTTCATTTTAGTTAGCTCCTTTTCTGAAAGGCGCGCGAACGGCGTGGCAGGGATATTAAGTGCTCTATGACAGGAGAAGAGAAAAATCGCGCCGCAAAAGCGCGTCTGATTTTTTTGTAAATGACCTGTGCGACACAATTGTATTTCTCTTCAATTCCCAACGCAACCATCGAAATCGAAGGAAGCTTTCGATGGATAAATGTGGTTGTTCGCTTATCTATCCGGCGTTTTTCTTCAGTAGTCCCGAATCGAACGCTTGAAGACTTCTGCTTCGATAAATCAGAGAATTCCTCCATCTTCCCGTCTGCTCTTTCCTTTCGGGTTCATGCGCTTTCAAAGGCACAGTGCAAATTCCGAAGCCGGAAAGACAACAAAGAGAGGTGAGATAAGCTGAAAGCGCCTTAAATTTTCCCGTAAAAAAAGGCGGATCGCTCCGCCTTTTCCAACCGATGAAAACTATCAGCTACCAAACGATTTCAACTTCATAATCGTCGTCGCTCTTTTCCGCATCATTAACTTGAACAATAGCGGTGTAATCATTTTCGATCGCCGGTTGTTGAATTATTGTGACAGTCCCGCGTCCTTTGAGTTTGGTCGCGCGCACGCTTCCATTTCTCTGTGCGAGATAACCGGTGAGCTGCTGCGTTCCAAATAATTGCCGACCGGCAACATTTTGCGTCTGCACACTGCTGCCTTGGATTACGATGTTCGCCGTTATGTCCACCGGACCTTTCCACATCACGCGACCGGACTGATAAGGCTCTTCCTTCATAGTGGACTGCCAGGAAACTTCCAGGCGATAGTTACCCGCACCGCTTTTCGGATCTGAAACTTCAATCACGGCCGACCAATCGTTTTCACGCGAAGGCTGCTGCGCAACGAATGCGTTTCCTCGACCCTCGACTAACCGCAAAGTCACATTCGAGGGACGTCGCGGGAGAACTCCCGAAAGAGTTTGCTGTCCCAACTGGAATCCGGAACCGACAACGTCCGATGATCTGACGTTGGCTCCTTTGATCACAATCTGCACGCGATTATCAACGCGACCGCTCCAGTAAAGTGTTCCGATTTCACTTCCGCGCGATGGCGGAATCGGATTTCCTTGCGGAAAAGTCGGCACATCTTCGTTGCCTAGCGGTATGTCGTAATTTCTTCCGCGATTATCGTAACCATCGGAATAACCCTGCGCATAATAAATTTCAAAGGACCGGTTGTATTGCCCTTCGTAGCGCGCCGGCAAGCGGCTGATGTTTCGCCTTCGGTCGGAATCGCCGGCATCGTAACCAAAGTCATATGCGGAACGCTGATTGTTATCCCATCGGCGAAAGGGGCGAATACTCGTAAAGCCGGCGTTATAACCTTCCTGATAGCTCGATTCATAACGACGCGAATCCAACTTTTCTCTGTATCTGCGAAAGTCATTCGCGCGGTTATTCTGCGCATCGCTGATGCCATCCTGATAACCTTCATCGTAATATCCGCAACGGATCGCGCCTTGGGTCGCGCGATCGCATTGAGCAACAGCAACTATCGGACCCACGAGAATTGCAAATGCAATTACCAGGAATGCTAAGAATTTTTTCATAATTGAAACCTTCCTCTGCTTTAGTCTTGCGGCAGAAAATAATTTCGGGGGCTTCTGCCAAAACGGTTCTTTTGAAAAAATCATAACGCAACTTGGGCGTTAATTGTATTGGGCATTGGTCCTCGCCAAGAACAACAGAGAATACAACTTGGAGTCATAAATTTGCCCCCGTTCGAAAATGCGTTAGCCAATGGACCGAAAGTTTCCGTCAAACGCTTCTCGACCGAAGGCGGTTTCGTTTTTGTAGGGACTTGCAACGCAAGGTCGGCAATCCTACGGCAAATTAATTTCCTCTTCAGGTTTTCTTCCGCACAATGACTTTCTTCATCGGTTTCGTTTTCATCTCGATCAGGATTAATTCGAATGCCTGGTCGCCGGTGTTTTCCGGAAGATGCGCGCCTGCCGGAGCCTCTCTGACTTCTCCGGCTTTGAAATTATTTTCTACAACGCTTCCATCGGGAAGCGTGAATTTTCCATTCACATCCGTCAACGCAATAACAATTCCGCGCGGATGCGAATGCATAATCGACCTTTCGTGCGGTCCATATCTGATACGCAAAACGCGCACTTCCGAATTCTCGAACTCCACCGTGTAATGTTTCGGATCAGTTTTGACTGCATCCTGAGCCATCGCGCTGATCGCAAACGCGCATACGAAACATAGAAACAAAATTAGATTTCTCATATCGGTAATCTCCTTAAGATATAGTTTTCAGCAGACATCGCATCGTGATATCTCGAACTTACCCGTGGGTTTCAACGACGGACTGGCAGTCCGTCGTACCACAAACATCGCATCGCGATGTATTGAATTTAGCCCCGCGTTTCAACGCGGGGTTTCTGCGAACAAAAGATTTTCAGTCGTGTTAGCGACGGCTGAAGATTTCGTAATTCAACCGTCCCTACGGGACTGCGATTCCTCGTCGCCAATCTCACCCAACGCTGAAGCGTGGGGCTAATTTCATTCGTCGCTAACGTGACGCACAGTGAACCGAAAGCAGTTGGCAGTTTGCGGAAAAGGTTGTAAGCGGTACGCAGAAGGCGGAACACGAAAAACGGAAACTGGAATTTTTCGTTTTGAATTTTCCATTTTCCGTTTTCCATTCCGCAATTACGAAACACCCGGTGGCTATCGCTCGCGGTTCTGACAACACTCCGCATTCACCGTTCACCATTTACGACTAACGGTTTACGATTTACGATTTACGATTCTCACCTTCTCGGTTCGAGTACCATCTCGCGCGCCAAACGGTCGGCCATAACTTCGCGATACTCAAGACGATCTTTGTAGCCTTGAATTTGTTTCGCGTCGTCGCCGATTACGCGTTGTGCGAGCGCGTCTGCTTTTTCCTCATTGGCTTCCATCGTTGCGAGATCTTTGTATTCAGTCATCAGCATGATGTTCCAGTCGGTATTGCTGTGGGCTTCGGTGGTCAGAACTTTGTAAGAAAGAATGATTCCATCTTTCTTCATAGCTTCCTGATTTCGTTTCCACTCGTTGGCGATGTAGTTCATATACATCGTGTTCATTCCCGGTTTCATTCGGATAAACGCCAAATTCCAAACCGTTCCGTTTCGATACGGACGGCTAACCTGCGCGTAAATAACCACGCTCAACGTAAAAATAATTGCGACAAGCGCACCAATTACTATTCTTCTGTTTTTCACAAATCTCTCCTCCATCTTTAGAAAATGAGTGGTATTGCAACGGGGGTTTTGCATTTACGATCGCCGCACTCTTTTCCGGCGAAAGTCACCCGAGATAAAAATTTGATAACCGAACTTCTGGCAGACGCACTTCGTCGCGCATTCAAATTCAAGCGTGAAAATGAAAGTGCAGCTGGCATCAACGCAAAGGTGCGAACGAAAATTGACAAGCGATTTTCGACGCGACGCAGATTCGTTTTCACTGTGAACCGATATTCTTCGAGGAAGGAGGAATTAACTGAGTTCTGAAAGGTTCGGAGAGGAGTTAGCTTTACTACACAGGAATAATTACTTCGCTTGGGGGGCGAAATTTTTGATTTGAGACTCGCGCCGCAAGAAAGTCTCTGTAAAACTAACGGCGCTGTTTTTCGGACAGTTTGGGGGAACTCGCTCTTCATCACGTGTCTCCAAGAAGCGACCTATTGAACCCGATGTCGCCCTTTTCGCAATCTGTGAATCTGAATCGTGTTGCCGAATTACTAAACCGACACTTCTCGACTGCCGGTAAATCAGCAATTTGTCCTGAACGCAGAAATTCTCTGCATAAACATGCTAACGATTGGAATAACATACGCTTATAAAAACCGTTTGTGCAAGTTATTCAGTTGCTTTTTACCGCAACCCTACGAAAAACCGCAAAAAAACGCGGCAAGAGCGCCGCGTTTTTCCTCCACGTTGTCTTAAATAACTCGAAACGAACCGATAATTTGAGTCAGGCTCGCTTAATGAATCGGAGAACGACAATGAGAATTATCGCGCCGATAGTCGCAACAATGATGCTTCCAAGCAATCCACCGCCAGCCGAGACGCCCATTGCGCGAAACAGAAAACCGCCAATAAGCGCGCCCAAAATTCCTACTACGATGTCTCCGATAACTCCGAAGCCACCGCCTTTGACGAGCGCTCCCGCCAACCAGCCTGCGATAAGACCGATCAAAATGAACCAGACGAATTCCATAGAGTCCTCCTAAATTGTTTAATGCTTAAACCTTACACCAACTCAGCTTGAGATACTAACATTCGCTCGTTTTATGTTCGTAAGATCGATTACGCAAAACGACGTCTCAACCATACGACGATTGCCCCGAAGCGTTTATTCGCATTCACCTCGCTAATCGTGTGGCGGCATCGCGCAACCCGCCTGATATCTTTGAAAGTTATCAGCTTCCGCAGGAATCATCGTTATTCCGATGTCCCTAAGAACCATTTTTGATCCGCGTCTGTCAAACGGGTTTAGGTTTCCCTGCGCGTGGATTTGGATCCAAACCGCTCTGAACCTATCTGGTGACTGCGAGTCATTGGTATACCATGAGGTCGGTTCGTAGTTTGCCCATGCGTCATGTCCGTTCTTCGTGGTTTCTGTATAAAACACGGTGCAAACCTGCCAACCCGACGGGGCTTCGATAAGCTCTCGGCCGTTTTTTTCCTCATCCCAGTTGGCATCTGCAGTCCAATCGGACCAAACTACCCAACGGTAGGGTTGAACGATACCTTCTTCGAAAGTCTTCGGAGCGGTTCGAACCGGAACCGGTTTCCCGTTGAGTAAGAAAGGCGTCGGTTTCGAGACCATTGACAATTGTTCAGTGGCGCGATCACTTCTGCAGTCAAAATCCCATGTGCAGCTTCGATACCAGCGCACACACCTTCCGTTACTGTCGTAAATGAGACACTCGTTTGTGCATCTCAAACAGCCCGGCATTTTTTGAATCGCTGCATTACCGCCTTTCGGCGATGTCTGAATCCGCGTTCCATTTACAAATTGCGCGACGATTTTTCCATTCTGATCAATTATCGAACGACCGTCTTTTGAGATAGACAAAACGAGAGTCTCTGAGCTTTGTTTTTGATTCTTTGGTTTTGCTTTCGTTTTTTGCGCATCCGCTAAATTGAAAGCAAAAAATACGATTAGAATTGAAAGTGTAATCCGGTGAAGTTTGAGAAAGCTGCCTCGGGATAATCTCATCGGAATTCTCCTTGTAGGGGTTTAGATAAAGCCGACTGATTACGAATAAATAACTTATAGCCTTAGGTTCAGACTTTCGCAAAAGATAACAGAGCCTTGGGACGAATTCCGACGACTTTTGTTTTTAACTGTTGCGCGAGAATCGCCGCTTCAACACCTGAACCGCAACCTACAACGAACAGATTATCAATTTTCGGCTGATGAATTTTACCTAAAATTTCCGCAACTATTTCTGTCTTTGAATCGGGAAGAACCATTATTGATCATTCGTCAATTATTGGTTGTTTACAACCGAATGGTTGGGTTACTCCGGCAACGTGGGCTCGGTTGCCCCAATGTTCCTCAATCCTTTGAACAGCAGCCAAAAACCTAATGTTGTTTCGAAAATAACCAGAGGCATATCGAACCAGTACGCATTGACCGCCATCTCGAAACGGGGAAAAACAATAAACGCGAACGCGCAGATCAAACACCATACCGACGATATTAATCCGAAGATGGCCATCGCTCTTGGAATATACCCTGACTTGAACCACAAGTAGCTGCAAATCGCGGACGCCAATCCCCAGAATGGAAGTCCAACGTAGTATGCATCGATGGAGATATGCAGTCTCGCCAAGGTTTGTAACTGATCTGACTCGAAGACCGGCAGGTAAGCAGCGTCACCCAAGATCCGCAAAGCGCCAAGCATATTGAGCGCGGTTATCGCCCACATCAATCCATAAACGAATCTGCATAACGCCGCAAAGATGGCAAGCGGTTGATTCACTGATTTGAGAACTACATAGAGCGCGACGAGTAGGACGACTACATTGATAACGTAGATAAGATTGCAGGCTATGTTCAAACGAAACAGTGTTTCGTGCTGGATAATGTTCCGGGCGGAATCTGCGGCGTCGCCCGGAATAATGAGGCGAAAGGCTATGCCATAGTTCGCTAGTACTATGATAAATATCGCAAACAGAAACGTGATTCCGACCACTTTTGCGGCTTTTCGTTTTGATTGGTAAAGGAGGTTGTATGACATTCTTACTTACATCTTACAGTCAAAAATCACAGACGTTTACATAGACTCCCAATGCTCGAGGACAAACGCGAAGTAACGCGACGTTACAAAAACTAGAAATACGCGCCGAAGTAACTCGCAGTGAACATTACAACGTGCGTCAGCGCATGAGCAATCATCGCTGATTCAAGCCCTTTCTTCCAAAAAAGATAGCCTGCAATCAAGCCGAAAGCTGAATTGCCGATGATAACGAACAGCGTTAAAGCAAGCGTCGGTTCGGGAAACAACATCAGGGCGATTGGTAAATGACCGATGGCAAACACCAAAGATGAAATCAGAATCGCGCCGACAAAAAAGCTCGGCTTCGGTATGTCATTTCCTTTTTGAAAAAGCCGCCACGCCGCCCAGACCAGCAACGTCATCAATCCCCAACGCAGTAGTAATTCTTCCAAAATGCCGCCGGAGAGCAGGCGCGTCGGTAGCGGAAGTATTTCGCCGAACTCATTGAGTCGCGCCAAAACTTCAGGCAGCAAAAACGGTTTCAATGCGGTAGCGATTAGAACGATGGAAACGCCGCCCGCCAAACCGCCGATGATACCCGGAATGATTTGCGGCTTGAGTGCTGAAGCGACGTCGCCACCGCTTGCGACGTTTTCCGCAACCGGCGACGACAATCCGACTTTCGTAGCAAGCGCAACTCCAACCAAAACTGCAACTGCCAAAATAACTGCCTGTTGAATCACGCTCAAAAGTTTCAACACGGGAATCGGCGGAATTTCTGTTTCTGCCGGAATAGGCAAGATTTTTATGAGCGCATCCAAGTCAATCAGCAAAAACGAGAGAACTCCCACTAAGCCCGCTAACCATAGAACGACAAACAATCGAGTGTTGAAGGGCATATTAAAATTTACCTCAAGCGACATTCGAGGAGGCACGACGATTGAGATAGCGTGGGACGAAACCGGCCACAAGTTAGCTAAATGAAACAAAGCCGCGTGAAAACAAAGTCGCTGCCCGCGCTCTCACGTCCATTGAATTGTTATACGTCTTTTGGCACTTAAACTTCTGTCAATTCAAAGTCCATTGTGTCCATATCCTGGTCTGTCGCTTCGGGCTTGCCTAATAACTTGAGCCACAGAAAACCGATGGTTCCCGCCGTCAAAGAGGCCAGCAGAATAGCCATTTTTGAGGCGTTGATTGTTTCCGTGTTGCCGACAAAAGCCAGATTCGTGATGAATATTGACATGGTAAAACCGATGCCGCCCAAAAATCCCGCGCCCGCGATGTGCCGCCAATTCAAGTCGAGCGGCAAGCGGCAAATGCCGACGGCGACGGCGAAAAAACTCAAAAGCGTGATGCCCAAAGGTTTACCCAATATCAGACCGCCCGCGATACCTAAACTGTTCGCGCCCGTTAAACTGCTTGCCCAATCCGCACCGACGATGATGCCCGTATTACAAAGCGCGAATATCGGAAGAATGATGAAAGCGACGGGTTTGTGCAAAAAATGTTCAAGTTTGTGCGAAGGCGATTCCGCGTCGTCTTCTTTGGCTGAAAACGGAATTGCAAACGCCAGCAAAACTCCGGCAATCGTCGCGTGAACGCCCGACTTTAACATCAAAAACCACATCAACGCGCCGCCGATAAGGTAAGGCGCGAGCGACATTATTTTGAAAAAACGATTCAGAGAAAAGAGCAACATCCAGACCAACAACGCGCCGAATAGATACAGAAACGAAAATTTCGCGGTGTAGAAAACGGCAATTACAACAATCGCGCACAAATCATCTATGACGGCAAGCGCGGTCAAAAATATTTTCAAAGAAGCCGGAACGCGACTTCCCAAGATCGCCAAAACTCCGAGCGCAAAAGCAATGTCGGTCGCCATCGGAATCCCGATCCCGGCTTGTGCGGGAGTTCCGGCGTTCAAGGAAAAATGTATCAGCGCAGGGAAAACAATTCCGCCGAGCGCGGCGAAAATCGGCAAGAGCGCATTTTTGAAATTCGAGAGTTCACCGTTATAAAGTTCGCGTTCGAGTTCAAGCCCGATGAGCAAAAAGAAAACCGCCATCAAGCCATCGTTGATCCAATGCTCGACGCTCAAACCACCGAAATACATTTGCCAAATACCCAAGTAGTTCGCGCCCAAAATCGAGTTGGCAAGAACGAGCGAAACAACCGTACAAATGATTAGCAAAATACCGCTCGATTTCTCGGAGTCAAAAAACGCTTTGAAGGATTTTGATAATCTCCTCTGAACAACGCTCATAATTTTACTTTGGTTAAAGTCTTATCGGCGTTCGGTTTTTACACGGGACGAGCGGCTGAGATGACGCGCGGCGAAAACGAATCCACGCAAGTTTAAGGGAAACAGACAACGCGATAACAAAGTCGCTGCCCGCGCCCTCACGTCCATTGAATTGTTGGGCGCATTCCCAATCCATAGCGGACATTTTTACAAATTTCAAACCGTTAATTTTACATTCGCTTTTTGCGAACAACTTTCCTAACAGATTTCAGTGAAACAATTTTGGCGCGAGCGGCAAAATCTCCGCTAATGCTACAAGAACCGCTCCAGTCAACACGCCCGCTAAATTTGCACTGTTCCCTGTTCTTGCACTTGGACAAGATGGCGCGTCCGACTGAAGATCTATTCGGAAAGCAAAAGGCTGCTAAATCTCCGGTCTCTTCCCCGAGATAAATAATCGTTGACTCGCGTTTTCCGACTTGCAACTGACCTTCGTAAGCTGCCATTTCAGATTGCTGACCATCTGCTACGAAACTCGGCGCGATCAGAAAAAGAA
>DAITAB010000309.1:1311-2584 GCA_036824525.1 Pyrinomonadaceae bacterium | reverse complement strand
TACGTACGCTCAAAATTTCGTCATCCGAATCTTCCCAAAAATGATTTGGGTTACACGGTTGATTACTACGAAGGCTCGCTCTCGACCCTTTGCGCCGGCTGCGGACACGATTCGATTTCCGCCGCGATCGCAGAGGCGTGTTTTGAATTGAATATCGAACCGCACAAGGTCGCCAAACTTTCAGGCATCGGTTGCAGCTCAAAAACACCCGCGTATTTTTTGAATAATTCTCATGGTTTCAATTCCGTCCATGGAAGAATGCCTTCGGTTGCGACCGGCGCCAACCTAGCGAATCGCGAATTGATTTATCTGGGAGTCTCCGGCGATGGCGATACGGCTTCGATCGGAATGGGACAATTCGTACACGTCGTCCGCCGCAATCTGAATATGGTCTATATCGTGATGAACAATGGTTGTTACGGACTGACCAAAGGACAAGATTCCGCGACTGCCGATCAAGGTTCAAAGAATAAATCGGGACATGTAAACGAATTTGAATCAATCGATCTGGCGAGTCTTGCGATCGAGCTCGGCGCAACATTTGTCGCGCAGAGTTTTTCGGGCGATAAGGAACAACTCATTCCTCTCATCAAAGCCGCGATGTCGCACCATGGTTTTGCGTTTCTGAATGTGATTTCGCCTTGTGTAACTTTCAATAACAACGTCGGTTCAACCAAGTCTTACGATTACGTCCGCGAACATATGGAGGCAACGGCGACATTTGATTTCGTTCCAATCGAAAGGGAAATCAAAACGAGCTACAAAGAGGGAAGCATTCAAGATCTGAAATTACACGATGGCACGGTGATCCAGCTTCACAAGATCGCCAAAGATTGGGACCCGCTAAACAGAATTTCCGCGGTGGACGCTGTGCAAAACGCCAGATCGAAGGGCGAAATCCTTACGGGACTTTTGTATATGAATCCCGACGGCAAGGATTTACACGATCTGATTGAAACGAGCGATAAACCGCTTAACGCCCTGACCAAAGCAGAACTTTGTCCGGGCTCGGCGATTCTTGCCGAAATCAATTCCGCTCTGCGATAGTTCAACTATGCGAATCGACCCGCATTGATTCCGCCAAAATTGTCTGGCTCTGAATTTTTGTTAAGATTGCCAAGAGCAATCTAGGAGATTTTTTAATGGCAATCAGTCCCGAACTTTTAGAAATCCTGCGCTGTCCGAAATGTAAATCGAAAGTGGAAATCAAACCCGATCAAAGCGGTTTGAAATGCACGAATCCCGAATGCGCGCTCGTCTATCCGATCCGCGA
>DAITAB010000309.1:0-1211 GCA_036824525.1 Pyrinomonadaceae bacterium | reverse complement strand
GAATGGAAAAATGTCCGCCGCATTCTCGTCGTACGCCTCCGCTCGATCGGCGATACCGTTCTCTCAACTCCTACACTCATCGCGCTCAAGCGATTTCTTCCCGAAACGAAAATCGACATTCTGCTTGAAGATTGGGTCGCGCCGGTACTCGATGGTTTCGAAGCCATCGATGAAGTCATAAAAGTTTCGGGCAGCGATACGAAATCGCGTCTGAAGATCGCGCGTGAGTTGCGCTCGAGAAAATACGATCTCGCCATTAATCTTCACGGCGGAACTACCGCAACTTTTTTCACCCGCGCAAGCGGCGCCAAAGCGCGCGTCGGCTACAAAACTTATCAGTACTCTTTTCTCTACACACATCTTCTTTCATCTTCGAATGATTTCTGGAAAGCGGAACACACACACTCCGCCGAACAGCAACTCGCGCTCGCGGGCTTTCTCGGCGTTCCGGTTGAAGATCGTCCGAAGTCTCGTTTGGTTGTAACGGAAAAAGCGCGGCGTTCCATTGACGAGAAATTGAGAAGAGAATTCAACGCAGAGACACAGAGCGATGCGCAGAGTTCGCAGAATATGAATATTTCTCTGCGCGACTCCGCGAAATCTCCGCGCCTCGGCGTTGAAAATTTTGCTTTGCTTCATCCGACCGCCGCTTTTGCAACCAAACAATGGGCGACGGAAAACTTCGCGCGCCTCGCGGAATATCTTTACGAAAGAAATTTGTTTACCGTCGCTGTCGCCGCAAAAAACGAACGCGCCGTTTTGGAAAAACTAAAATCGCAATCAAAAGTTCCGATCGTTATCTTCGACGATCTTCCGCTACCGGAAATCACCGCGCTCGCCTCGCGCGCAAAAATTTTCGTCGGGAATGATTCCGGCATCGCGCACATCGCCGCGGCGGTTAATTGTCCGAGCGTTGTAATTTTTGGTTCATCGAATCGCAATCACTGGCGACCTTGGACCGAAGCGCCAAATGAAATCGTTTATGAAGAATTTCCGTGTCAGCCCTGCGCGGGTTACACCTGCGAAGTCTTCGGCGAACCGAAATGTATCTTGAGCGTGACGAACGAAAGCGTTGCTCAAGCGGTTGAAGGGATTCTTAAAACGTAAGGTTGCTGCGCATCGAGAATGTGAGGTTGAATGATGCTGTTCATGGTGATCGAAAATTTTCTTCCCGGAAAGGCGCAGGAAGTTTACCGTCGCTTTCGCGAGCG
>DAITAB010000108.1:0-8609 GCA_036824525.1 Pyrinomonadaceae bacterium | reverse complement strand
TCCGCTGGTGTATTCGGTGTATGTACCGAGTCCATGCGGATTGATGCTGCCGGTCGTCGAGGCGAGATTTGCCGTGCGCGTAAGTGTAGGTATGTCCCCCGCACTCCTTTGCGCTTTTGTCTTCTCCATCAAAAGCGGGAGCGATGTCCAGGCGCCAAGCGCGATCAAAACCCACGCCGCTTTCAATAAATTCAATTTTCTGTTTTTCATTTCTGTTACCTTCCTTGATTTCTTTCTGCCCGCCTCGTTAAAACAGCTCCGTATTGACTGAAATGTCACACGATAATTGCTGTTGTTCAGTTACACGGTGCGGAGAAGAGTCAAGAAAAGACGATCTGTTGAAATTTTTTTACAAAAAAGCCGACCATCAAAAGGCCGGCTCAGAGAGATAACGGTAATTTCACGCGGTGTTTATGGTTTAACCTGGGAAGAGTCTTGAATCGCCGGCGCGACAACGCACGGTTGTGTGTTCATCACCGCACATCGCGCGTCCACCCGCCGCGAACGAATGCGTCCGCGAGTTTCCGTGTAATCAATATCAATTCCGGTATCGCGAATCCGCGAAGCGATTTCATTTACGGCGAGCGAGGTAAGCGGACCGGGGAAAAACTTCGATTTGATGAGCGCCGAAATTCCCGTTACCGCCGGAGTAGACATCGAGGTTCCACTCCATAATCCATAACGTCCACCCGGAAGCGCGCTGACAATTGCCTCGCCTGGCGCGATCACATCAACCCAGCGCGAACCGCTCAAAGTAGGATCATTAAAACTCGAAAAGTCTGACAGACGATCGAAACGATTACTCGAACCTACGCCGATCATTCCATCGAGAGATTCACCGACGGGGAAAAGTTTTACGAAATTTCCGCCATTACCGGCGCCGGCTACTACTATCAGCCGATGATCACCAAGTTCCGGGAAAGTTGATCCGTCGGTATTGTCCAAACCGTCGTCGCAAGCATCAAGCAAACTCTTCAGAAGGTTGCGCGACTGGTTATCCAAACCGTCGTAAGCAAAACTCATATTGATAATGTCAGCGCCATTATTCGCCGCCCACACAATTGCATCTTTTATACGCCAAAGCTCGCCCCGTCCGTTTTGATCTAGAATTCGAATCGGAATTATTTTTGCGTCGGGTGCGGTCAACGCGATAACTCCCGCGACGTGAGTTCCGTGTCCATAGGAAGGATTCACGCGCAAAACTCCGACCTCGCTCGGGTCGCTGTCGTTATCGACAAAATCAAATCCGGGCAAAAGCTTTCCGGCAAAAGCCGGATGACTTGCGTCAATTCCCGTATCGAGAACTGCAATCTTAACTCCTGCGCCGCGGTTTTCCGTGTGCGCTTCGTTCAAACGAATCTGTCGAGGAAACCACTGCCGCGCAGCTGCTTTCGCGCTACCGCCAACTGCCCAGGAATGTCCGACCGCCCAGGAATGTCCAATCGTCCAAGATAGTCCATTGTTCTCAACGGAAAATAAAAAACGATTAGGTTCAGCCGCTGAAACGCGCGCATCCGCTCGCAATGCCGCTACGCGATTATCGACGCTGCTGCCATTCGTAATCGCGAGTCGAAACGTCGGCGGCGATCCGGCTTGTCCGAGTGGAAGCGGATTCAATCCAAAATCCGCAGCAACCGCCGCAAGTTGTGCTGGATTGATGAGGCGCACGACAACCTGTCCCGCCACGCATTCACCGCGATCTTCGCAACTCCCTGTCTGTCCAAAAACAGACGCTGAGGCGAAAAGCGCCAGAAAGACGAGAAGATTTCTCGTCAAACGGTGAATCGTGTAGTTTGTGAAACAAGCTGTCATACCAAATTCCGGTCGATCTCGAAGTTTCCCATCCGGAAACACAGTGCGGTCGCGAAACCGGAAAAGACACCACCTTGAAAATATATTGCTGAAGCCTTGCTTTGCCTAGCTTCCAATCACAAAAAAAGGCGACCAAAGATAGGGATGTTCTCCGCGGCTAATAAAGTTGCACTGCGCCTTCCGAAGCGCGTTTGCTGCATTCGAACCGGCTCTCAACGACTTATAAAAATCCGTCATTAGATTAGTCGTCGCTTCGTCGTTTACCGTCCAAAGACTCAAGACCAGCGATCTCGCGCCCGCAGAAAGAAATCCGCGCGCGAGTCCTAATATTTCCTCGCCTCCAAAAATTTTATTTTTTCCGGTCTCGCAAGCGCTCAGGGTGACGATCTCGCTTTTCAGCCGCTGCGCACAAATGTCGCGAACCGTTACCCAACCGTCATGCAGATGCAGACTTGAGAAAAGCGGATTGTCGGCGCGAAATTGTCCGTGGCAAGCGATATGCAAAAGATCGTAGTCGCCGGCGATATCTAAAAATTCGTTTACGCGCGCCTGCTTCCCTTTCATAACCGCGGAGTTTTGAAATTGCTTTCGAAGAGTTTGGACTTCGCGCTCAACCAAGGGAATCTTTTCATCCGCGTTCGCTACAAAAAGCGTCTTCTTAATATTCCGCCGCCGTCGTTGCGAAATGTGTTGAAAGACGGTCGCACTCGGAAACGAATTCACGTCGCGTTGTTCGACGACGTATTGCTGTCCATCGAAAAGCGCATGAAACGGGACGTAGTTGAGTTGCCCAACAGGGACGATAACCAACCCGCGTTTAGCCATGATGTCTTCAAATGGCGCAAGGAGTTTTTCGTAGAGTCCTTGCAAATGAAAATCCGCGCGCTTTCTCAGCTCCGGAAGAAACGCCTGAACCGGTTTCAATCCGTAACGCAACGCGCCAAACTGAAAGTTCAATCCTTCGAGACAAGACGCAATTTCCTCTTCCGTCGCGATATTCTCAACGTATCGAATTTCTTTATCGGTAATCGCAAACGCCGAAATGCTTCCCTCAAAACTTATGAAATTAATCAGTAATTTTTCGCGCCCAAGAAGTCGCTTTATCAAATCAAGATCGATCGACTCTTCCCGGCTCTTGGTGTTTCTCGCAGTCGCGGAAATCTGGCGCATCCGCTCTTCGATTTTCTTTTCGCGGAGTCGGGCTTCGACTTCCAAGCCGGGAATATCGGCGCTCGGAGCGCGATCAAGCCGGCTGTAAAACCAGTTAAGCTCTTCGCGAAGCTCAGCCAATTCACGCGATAATCTCGTTTCACGTTTTCCCGAATCGATCGTTTGTGAACGCTTAACAAGGCTTTCAACCAGCGAACGTCCGCGCGATCTTTCGAGTAACTCAAACGCTTTTTCAAATTTACGTTCCTTCAAATAAAGCTTTGCAAGTTCGATATATGGCGCGAGCCGCGCGGAAAAAAACGCGATGCGAAATTCTTCCGCTGGCAACGGCGCACGAAGTTTTTCGGCAACGGAAATCGCTCTCTTGAAACACGCTTTTGCATCACTAAATTTACCGGCGCTTACTGCGATCTTGCCAAGCAATACCTGCGCCGTCTGTTCGGTTGCGAGCTGATGCGAGCGCTTCGCTTCAGATTGAATTCTCAGCAACAAGAATCGCGCCCGGCGGTTCTTTTTCAATGCCATCAGATTCTCGGCTTCCAATTGCTGCGCCAGAAGTTTCAGTCTGAAGTTTCGTGCACGAATCAAACGCTCTTTGGTGCGACTCAGAATACGGAGGGCATTTGCGAAT
The DNA here is from genome assembly GCA_036824525.1 of Pyrinomonadaceae bacterium. GTDB lineage: Bacteria > Acidobacteriota > Blastocatellia > Pyrinomonadales > Pyrinomonadaceae > DAITAB01. The sequence continues at coordinate 4,996 of DAITAB010000108.1, read as the reverse complement.
TCCAGCTTGTTTGTTTCGATTCCGGCAGAAACCAACTCCGCCTCGGCGATTCCGACCTCATTTTTTTCCGCGGTGAAAAGGCTTATCGCTTTTGTAATGTCAGCTTTCGCATCGGTAACTTCGCCCGAAGAAATTTTCGCTCGCGCCAAATGCGCATATCCGCGAGCGGAAGCACCTCGAAGTTTTAGCGCTTCTAATTCGGGTAAGACCTCGAAGTAAATTCTCTTCGCTTCCGGAATCAGATTGAGTTCGAGATAGATATCGGCAATTTCGAGTTTTGCCACCGCATCATTTTGCGGCATTTGAAGTTTTTGAAATTTTTGACGGGAACGCTCAAATAATCGGAGCGCTTCATCAAATCGGGCGCGAAACATTGCCAGCGTTCCCATACTGGCTTCAATCTCCGCTTCGGTTGTTCGCATTTTTGAGCGATGAGCGCCAATCAATGCGGACGAATAGAATTTTTCCGCCAGCCGGAATTCATTGAGCGCCGTATAAGTGATCGCTAACCCGTTTTCACACATGGTCAGCCAGCCCGCTTCCTTTAACCGACGAAATTTCACGCGCGCCGATAGATAAAGCTTTTCAGCTTCGAAGTGTTGCTCTCTGCGCGAAACAATGTTCGCCATATTCATTTCGATTTTTCCCGCCGCAAGCAGGTCGCGATTACGGAGAAAAACGCTACGGGCATTCCTTCCCGTCGCAATCGCCTCGTCATATCTTCCTAGCAACGCTAATGCATAAACTCTCGCAACCTTTGTTTGCGCCGCTTCCAGACGCTCACCGATCTGCGTCAATTTCTCGTCGGCTTTGTCTAATAAAAGAATCGCATTTTCCAGTTCGCCTTTGGTTAGTTTCGCGATTCCCTCCACCCAATTTGAATAGGCTTCTATGTGAGAATTGCCCGTGATTCTATGAAGCTCTTTTAGGGCATTCGCCGCATTGATTGTCTTTTTCGGCTGCTGAGTCCACGAGGTGTAGTAACTATCGCGAATCGATTTTGCAAGCTTGAGGTCGGCAAAAGCTGAGTGTCGCAACAAAAGAGCGCGTTGAGTCTGCGCCCGTGGCATTTCCAAAAGTTTTTTTACGAGAATTTGTCGGTCCACGAGCATTTATGAAAACATGCATCCAACAAAAAAGGCGAGTCGAACTCGCCCTTTCGAGAAATAAATTGCGGGTCTGCCAATCTGTAAAAATCAACTCAGTTCAAGTTCTTCGATCACTATATGTTTTTCTCCGGATTCGATCATGAGATTGTAGGTACCGCCCGCGATTTCCGTGAATTTGAATTCACTTATGCTATTTGTCTCGGCACGATATTTTCCAAGCCTAACCGTGCAGTCTGAAAAACCTTCGCCCAAAACCTGTCCCTGAATATTCAATCCTTTTGTTCCTTTTGAAATTCTTAGATCGACGGAATTCTCACCCGCCGAAAAAAGCATCTGACGAACTTCGGAAGCGCCTGCCGAACGCTCACCGAAGACCAATTCATTTGGCGCAATTGTGACCTGCAACGCCGCTTTGATTCTCTGCACCAGAGTTTTACCGGTCGCGCTTTGTCGTGTTCGATACAAATTTTTCGCCCATTTCAACGCATCCGCAGGCGCATCTGCAGAGTCGTCGCGTTCCATCAACGAAATGATTTTCTTTTGCATTGCTTCTTGATCAGAGTTCATCAGGTTCATTTTCAATTTGCCCTCTCCGTCAAAACAGTGCATTCCCGTTGACCAAAAAGACAAAAGCCCCAAACTATTTTGTCAAAATCTTCGCCAGCTTTTCCAAACAACGCGCCCGCATCGGACTGATGCTCGTTTCGCCGACTCCGATTTCCTTCGCCACCTCAGCATAACTCGCAGGATTTGTTCGTAAATAAACCAGCGCGAGAATTTTCCGGCAGCGCTCTTCAAGCTTGGAAAGCGCCGTTCGGATCAAATGCTGCTGCTCAATCTCGATGAGTTGCTGATCGGCGAGCGGCGAAGTATCGGGAATCGTGGCGAGTTCCCGCGCAAGTTCTTCCTCGGTATCTGGCGAGTAATATCTTCTCGAACCGCGAATCATCGCCCAGGTCTTAAACTTCGCCGTCGTAACTAACCACGAACGCAATTTCTCCGGCTGCTCGATTTCGTTTAACTTTTCAAACAGTGTGAGAAAAACTTCCTGAAAAATATCTGCTACCTGCTCTTCATTTAATCCCGCCCGACGCGGAATCGTTATGATCAAGCGCTGATAACGATCGACCAAATCGTTCCACGCATTTTCGTCGCCCTTTCGGCAGGCAATAAAAAGTTTTGCGTCCGACTTTTCCAAATCGCTGGCGGCGAATTCCTGAGTCGGATTTTTTGCGGGCGCTTTACGTCTCATTGAAAGAGGATTTTCAACCAGCGAAATCAAATAAGCAATTCGTCATTCACTATTTACCGCTGAGGATTTATTATTAGGCATCTATGGAAATTTATTTTGAGCTGGTCAGCGATGCCGATGCGGTCCGGCGCGCATGCGAAGAATTATCGCTTTCGGAATTTCTCGGCTTCGATACGGAGACGACCGAGCTGAGTCCGTTTCGCGGCGATTTGCGTCTCGTTCAATTGAGCGACGGAAGAAAAACAAAAGTTTTCGATATGAAACCTTTTCGTGAGCGAGGTTCGCTCGCCGAAAATGAATCGCTCGCGCCGCTCCGAAAACTTCTCGCCGCCGAAAGCCCACGCAAAATCGCGCACAACGCAAAATTCGATGCGCGGTGGGTGAAACATAATCTGGGAATTGACGTCGGCGGAATCGTTGACACGATGCTCGCCTCGCAATTGATCGCCGCTGGCGACACAGATCGGCGTCATTCGCTCGCGGATGTTTCGTCATATTTTCTCGGCGTCGAACTCGACAAGACACAGCAGATCAGCGATTGGAGCGGCGAACTTTCGCGCGACCAACTGGAATACGCCGCGCGCGACGCAGTGACGATGATCGCGCTACGCGAAAAAATGACTGAGCGTCTTACGCACGATGGTCTGGTCGATGTTGCAGAACTTGAATATGAATGCGTCGCGCCGGTCGCGGCGATGGAACAAAACGGTTTTTTTCTCGATCGGACGCGCTGGCTCAACCAACTCGAAGGCGTAAAAATTTCGCAGGCGAAACTTTCCGATGAACTTCAAGATATGCTTTCCGCCGGAGTCGCACAGGCTTCGCTTTTCGGTCGCGCAGAATTGAATTTGGATTCGCATGCGCAGGTTGCTGATGCGCTTAGAAACATCGGTGTGCCGGTTTCCGTTTCAACCCGCGCTTCCGAACTCCTTCCGCTCGCCGACGAATATCCGGCGGTCGCAAAACTTCTCGAGTATCGCGGCTTCGCGAAATCACTTTCGAGTTTCGGCGAAAATATTTTGGAATTTATCGAACTGAAAACCGGTCGCATTCATTCCGACTTCAGACAAATCGGCGCACCTTCCGGTCGCTTCTCGTGTTCGAATCCGAACATCCAGCAGATTCCACACACCGAAGAATATCGCCGCTGTTTCCGCGCGCCCGATGGACGGAAACTCGTCGTGGCCGATTATTCGCAAATCGAGCTTCGCATTCTCGCGGAATTTTCCGGCGACGAAAATTTCATCAGGGCGTTTCAATCCGGCGCGGATTTTCATGCGACTGCCGCCGCTCAAGTCTTCAACATAAAACCGGAAGACGTAAGCGCCGAGCAACGCACATTCGCGAAGCGTCTGAATTTTGGAATCGTCTATGGAATCGGCGCCTCGCGTTTTGCGTCCATGACCGGTTTGAAACAAAACGACGCGGAGAATTTGATGCGTAGATATTTCGCAACCTATCGAAAGCTCGACGCATGGCTTCGCGGCGCTTCGCAGAAAGTTTTGAAGGAAAGAATTTCGCGCACGGCTTCCGGCAGAATGGTTCGACATCGCTTCGACGAAAACAACCGCGAGGAAATCGGCAACGCGCAGCGCTACGCAAAAAATATTCCGATACAAGGAACCAGCGCAGACATTCTCAAACGCGCTTTGAGAATTCTTCACGACGAGATTTCGCAGACCTCCACGAAGCTTGTGAATATCGTCCACGATGAAATTATTGTTGAGACTGATGAGACAAGCGCGCCGGAAGTCGCAAAGATTTTAGAAAGCTCGATGCTCAAAGCGGCGGAGAAATATGTGAAGAATGTTCCGGTGAAGGTTGACGTGAAGATTTCTGATGAATGGACGAAGTAGCAACGGAAACGCAGAATCTATTTCAGGTTTTACGTTTTGGATTTTCAATTCGGCGTTCGATCTCACAATCGCCTGATCATCGCGCGGGACGAGTTCGCTCTGCAACGTCACCACTTCTCCGCCTACGCAGCCGCAGCCTTGATAACTCATCAACTCATCCGCGTCGCCTGTTTGACGTTACTCGAGTTCGGCGGATTTTTTCGAAAGCTGCCAACTCCGTTTCCAAGCTTCCACAATAAGAGCTCTTTCTCGCGGTACCCGGCACGGGTAATACAGTCGTCCAAATTCACCGGTACATGGCACCTGTTCCGGGTCTTCGAAACAAGGTTGAACGGTAAGGTCTTTATTTTTCGGAAAAAATATTCGTAATTCAAGCCGACCCGTGACAAAGAAATCAAGGAATCCTTTATCTTCACTGCGCTCTCCAACTGCGGCGAAGACCCTTTGAGGTGATCTCCCTTTGAGAGACATCGAAAGAAATGTCCGCGCGTTATAAAGCCTTCTGACGTCCATTTTACCTGTTTCAGACTTCCCTCGATGAGAGATGATAATGATCACGTCGTTGACTTCGGAAGACGAATCGATCGAATAAATAAAATCTGAATTTATAGGGCACTCTGGCTTTGTTATACGAAGCTTTGGGCTAAGTTCATCAAGGGGCTGCTGGGAAAACACGCCAATGCTCGAAAGAACAATTATTAGAAAAAGCCATCGTATTCTCATAATAGAAATGGGGTCAGACTTGCAATATTGCAATTCGTTCTAGTCGCGGTTCCTTT
>DAITAB010000107.1:5388-8616 GCA_036824525.1 Pyrinomonadaceae bacterium | reverse complement strand
GCGACACCTGTAAGATGTCGCCACACTAAATTGCTTACCGTTTAATTCTTCGGGGTTCAGTGTTCCGTCGGAACAGAACCTTCTCTCATCATCGAGTAAATCTCGTCTTTTATTGCGAGCTTTCTCTTCTTGAGCGTAGTTTCCTCCACTAATTCGTCGTCATTCGGATATGTCAGATTCGACAATTCATCAAGGCGTTTTTCACAAAGTTCGTGTTGCTGAATTAGATCTCGAAAAGTCGGATTTTCTTTCATCAAACGGTCTCTTACAGGATTCGCAGAAGTCATATCCATTGGTTTATCTTCCTTTCATTGTGGTCAACTTTGAAGTGTCCAAAGATCTTTCGAAGCGCCTCGCCTCGGCTCATAAATTTAGGTTAATTCTATTACAGCGACGTCACTTCGATCAAGTTATTCCGATTTATCTGAATTTATACCCCGCGGTTGATTTGAAGCGACATCAATATCGCGTCCTCTTTAGGATTAGAATAGTAATTCACGCGTTTTCCCACTTCTTCAAAGCCGTAGTTTCGATAAAAATTCCGCGCGGGTTGATTCGATTCGCGAACTTCCAGATGAATTACGTCCGCCTGGGATCGAACTCTACTTACGATTCGATCTAAAAGCTCACTTCCGATTGAAAGGCGTCGCTGATTTAGTTTCACTGCGATATTGAAGATTTCGCAACTTCGATCGGAAGTAATTATGCGCGCTGAAACAAAACCCAGAATCTCTCCATTTTCGCCGAAGCCGATTTCCGCGATCGAATCACCCACATCCAAGAACTCTTCATAGCCTGCCCGCGACCAATCGGAAACATTACTTTCGGCTTGGAGTCGGATCACTTCGTCAATGTCTGACGCGATCATTCGCCTAAATTGAACGGCGCATTTCGGTTCTTTTTTCACAGCGGCGTTTTCTAACGTAGCGCTCCCCGTAGATACAGCGGTTCCGGCGAAACAACATTCCCGGACGCCATTTTCTTCATAGCTGATTTTGCTAAATACGCGGCAAGATTTTCCGTGACGACAACAATTCTGTGAGCATCGAGTCCCACTTTCTCATCACGGAGTTTTGCGTCCAGCGCCGAATTAACTACGAATTTTGTTCGGTCGTCGCGAAATTCGGACCGCAGTAATTCATAGCTCAATAGTTGTGGAGCGGATAACGTTTCAATTTTGGCCGCGTTTTTCGAAAACGTTTGAAAAAACACATGCTCGCGTCCCGCGTCGATTCCGATGGCGATTTGTCCATCGAACGGCGCCGCTTCCGCTAGTAATTCAAGCGAGGAAATTCCGCACAGGATACATCCTAAGCCTTTTTTTAACGCCTTTGCGGTGGCTAATCCCACGCGAATTCCGGTAAAGCTCCCGGGACCGCAACTCACAGCTATGAGATCTGTTTCGTTAAGTGAAATTCCAAAATCGCGATACATCGCCTCAATCGCAGGAATTAAATGAGACGACCAAGAAACAATTTCACTTCCGGATCTCGATGCAACAATTTCCCCCTCGCGACAAAGGGCAAGGCTTCCCATTTCAATCGTAGTTTCAATGGCGAGAATTGTGTGACTATCCACGTTTTGATCTTACCAAGTTGTAGAGCATACGGCTCGAAGTTTGAAAGACACGCGGAATCGACGGACCGATCCGCGTAAAAATATTTGCAATCTGATAAAACGCGCGCGGGTACTTATCGAAGCCGCCCTCAAGTTCAACCGTCGCTTGAATCGGATTTGGCGGGAATCGTTTTCTTATTTGCTGAAGTAGCTTCTTGGGGCTATTAACCGCCAAATGAATCGGTGTTAGTTTAACTTCCGATTTCCATTCGCGTTCGACGGTTTTAATCACCCAGTTCGGAATTCTTTCTGAAGCATCTGAAACAGGCGTGTCCGAAAGATCGAGATCAAAATATCGTGCCGTAAGTCCGATTACGACTTCCGTCCAACGCCGCCTTTTGGTTCCCACCGAATCCAAACACCGCGACCAATCAAAGTCCGCTGAGCGATGCGAAATCAGATGATAAATATCGAGCAGTCGATGTTTGTATGCGCCGCCATCAAAAAGCCAATGCGTTGCGAGAATCCGCAGATGGTCCTCTGCTCGAGGAATCCGTATCAGAACTTCTCCGCAAAGAACTTCTTTAGAGTTGCAGTAAAGATCATCAAAATCCAAGGAATCGAGTCCGCGCGGTCCGCAATGTAAATCAATAAAGCTCAGATTCTCCGTCTTCAACAAGTCTTGCACCCGCGCACATTCCGCGTCGCTGACCATTAAATCAACGTCGGAAAAAAAACGCGTCCATGGCGGGTCGTAAAACTGCGCCGCCGCCCAGCCCTTAATAAGCAAAGGCTTGAATCCGGTATCTGTAAACCGAATCCAAGCCTTTTGTATTAGAAGTTCCTGTGACTTGAATTGACTAATCTGCTCGTGGAAGTATTTCAACTCACCTTCACCGACGAGCATGGCAGCCTCAATTCGAATCAAATAACGAGCTTTACGGACATGTTCCCGGAACTGTCACGCAAACGCACGCGGCACCACCTTGACATCGCGGTGCCTGACCACCAGGACACGGAGGAATTCCGGTACACGGAGTGCAGTCGTTACAGCCCGTGCAATTTGAAACACCAGCCGAACAAGCAACCGCCATCGCGGCAGTCGGCGCCATCAATGATGCAACAACCGGAAGCGCGACCATTGAAGCAAGTCCGACCTTACGAATTACTTCGCGTCTCGACATTCCTTCAAATCGGCTTTTAGGCATATCTGCCAAAAGCGCGTCCTTGCCTAGTTGATCGAGGGCAAGCCCTACCAAGTCCTGACTAACTGGCGCCTTGAATTCCTTTGCCATCAGCGACGAAATGTCGTCGATGGTATTTTTTCCGTCACAAGCCTTCCAAACAAAAGCCGACGTTTGATTAAGGCAAAATGCACGGTTGTTTTCGGTATCGTAAACAAGCAGCTCTCCGGGAAGCTCCTGAAGCACCAATCCCTCTTTCTTTGCAAGTGGTTTCATGAGAATTTATTTCGTCCTCTCCTAAAAATTATCCAAACACAGATTGACGTGTCGCCAACTCCCTAAGTTTCCAATACTTTTCGAAAAAAATCAAATGAGCAACAGGATTCGTTGTATGTCGTCGCACCGAGCGATCGGTTTCTATTGTCGCAAGCCTCGATGAGTCTGCATAAACCGTTTGATACAAAGCAAGACCGGCGATAATTCCCAC
>DAITAB010000107.1:0-5288 GCA_036824525.1 Pyrinomonadaceae bacterium | reverse complement strand
CGCCATTGCCGCGGTTGGTGCTACTAACGACGCCACGATTGGAAGTGCTATTGCCGAAGCGAGCCCAACTTTTCTAATCGCCTCGCGCCGCGACATTCCCTCGAAACGGCTTCGCGGTGCCTGACTAATCAGGTCATCGGTTTTCAGCTGATCAATCGCGAGCAAAACCAAATCACTATTTACAGCTTTTCTAAAATGCTTTGAGAGCTTTTTGGAAATGTCTTCAACGGAGTTCTTGCCGTCGCAGGATTTCCATACGATCGCAGAAGTTTCATTCAGGCAATAGGCCTTGTTCGAATCAGTCTTGTAAATAAGCAGTTCATGGTCCACTTCTTTCACGACCAACCCTTCATTCTTCGCAACTGGGTTCATTAAAAAGTTCTCCTCGAAAAATTCATCAATAATAATAAAGTGAGTAAATGGTGCTTAGCACACAAGCCTCCTAAGTTTCCACTAATTGCAGAAAAAAATCAACAAATTCCGGTGCCTCCGCCCGCTTAACTTTCAGAACGACCGAATTTGCTGCTACTAATTTGAATATGTTTAAGGTATGTTGCGGACTTCTACGAACCGATAACGAATTCTCCACCATCGCCATCATTCCCTCTCCTGCAGTCAAACGTGAAACGCGCTGACGTCGGTTCTTCTCGAATTTCGAGACCACGAGAAATTCAACCGGAAGAGGTTCTCTTGCAGTCTTTCCGCCCAGTTCTTCACACGAAATATCAACCTGTTGGATGTCATTAATTATTCCGCGGATAGATAGTTTTTTTGGGAAAGGATGAGCGAAACCTTTTTCGTCAATCACTGCATACTCATCAGAAAAATATAATGCACCGCGCTCGACAAATTCCTTTACGAGTGTCGACTTCCCCGAAAAACTCTGTCCGGGAATGACGATTGCCCGATCTTTCCAACCGATCACACCGGCATGAAGAAATGCGTATTTCTTCGTAAACTCCGCTATCGTCATTCTGATTCGAGAGGTCAGAACATCAAATAGTAGCGCATCATCGGAATTCTCGAATATCGGTTCCTCGTCGTCGTATAACGAAACAGTTTCATCGGAAAAAATCGCAGCCAGCGAGTGTCGGGCTTTTGAAGGTGCAATCATCCGAAATTTCACCGGAAGAATTTCGGAAAGCATTTCTTTGATCTTTTCAATAAGGTCACGGCGATTCGAACGGACTTTCAAAGCGACACCGAAGCATTCAACCGCAAAGCTTTCGCCGGCTTCCCTTTCGGAAAAATCCGAAGCACGTTTCTTCATAGCTGGAGCGATTTCAGTTTTGGCTTTGGACTTCATTGCAGATCGCGTTGATTATTCGGTCTGGAACTATCAATTCTCAAATCTTGGTTTTAATGAACCACATTAGAGTAACAACTACGAGTAAAACGATCGCCGATGATATCAGTGAATACAACGTGGTGACAAAGGCATGCGAATATCCTCGCTGAACAAGCTGCTGGTAAATGTGTTCGCGATGCGCACGCCAGACCTTCTCGCCGCGAAATCCTCGTCGCGTTATCGTCAAAATGCTGTCGATAAAAAACGTCGAAACAAAAGCCACACCGATCATTGGAATCCACCCGATGAAATCACTCGAAACTTTATTTACCGCGATAACTGGAATAACGCCGAACGTAAAGCCCAAAAATGCGCTGCCCACATCGCCCATGAAGACCCTTGCCGGCTGCCAGTTGTGAATTAAAAATCCCATCGCCGCGCTGGTAACAATTCCGCCGATAAGAAAAACCTCATCAACTTGCAGGAGCCAACCGATAATCGCCCAACCGATGCCACCGATCACGGCTTGCGATGCAGCGATTCCGTCGATTCCATCCATGAAGTTGAAAGCATTCGTGATCCAAACTATCCAAAGGAATGTAAGTATCGCGCCGAAAACTCCGAAATCTATAGAACCAATAATCGGCAAACCGATGATTTGAAAATATCCGAGGAAAAAAATAACGCCTAGTGCGGCAATTGAGTGAATCAGCAGCCGGAGAACGGTCGAAACCGAACGCAAATCGTCGTACCAACTAATAACCGAGATCAATATTCCGCCCGCCAGATAGCTCCAAAGAGAAAAATCCCGGGAAATGAAGCTATAGGTGATTGTGCCGACGAGACACGTTAAAACAATTATCAAACCTCCACCGCGCGGTGTTGGAGTTTTATGCGAACTTCGCTCATTTGGAATGTCTAAAAGTCCCCGATGACGACTCCATTGCCGGAAAACCCCGACGCCGAGCGCCGTGAACAGAAATGAAAAAATAAAGAATGAAATTTTCTCAGTCATCGAAAGAAATATTTTTCAGGGTCTCTCGCCAACCATCTTTTAAATCAACCGTCGGTTCAAATCCCAATTCACGTCGGAACTTTTCACCGCTTACGGCAATGTCTTCCACGAGTTTTTTGAGAAGTTCGCTGTTGATTGGAAGCGAAATACCTAAAAATCCGGAAATCGCACTAGCGAAGTTTAACGCGATTTGTAACGGGCGCCGCGGCAAGCTGAATCGTGGAGATCGACGACCGACCGCGATGCAAATTGCTTCGACGATTTCGCGTACTGTATAAATCCGCCCGTCAGTTACGTTGTATAGAGTGCCGCCATTGGCTTTAGTCGCTGCAAGAATTGCTGCCCTTGCAACGTCGGACTGATGAATTAAAGTACGACGATTCGTTCCCCCATCTACAAATACAAATCGTCCTTTTTTTATCGCGTGTAGAAGACGCAAATAATTACCTTTTACGCGAGATCCATAGACTGCACCGAGTCTTAGCACAACGCCGATTTGTTCGCCCTTCGAGTTTCGCGATGCTAACACGTCCTTCTCCGCAAGAAATTTTGTTTCGGCATAAAATCCCGCCGGCGAAACTGCACTCGTTTCGTCGAAGATGTAATTTCCTTCGCTTTTTCCATAAACACTAATGGTGCTGAAGAAAATGAATTTCTCTGCGGACGTTGCGAACTTCAAAAGATTTCGCGTTGCGGCTACATTGGTCTGAAAGTATTCGTCCTTTAATTTATCGTCGGGACTATTTACATGAAGTTTTGCGGCGAGATGGAAAATCCAATCGATGGAATCGGTAGCGGTTGCAAGTGTTTTTTCATCGTGCAAATCACCGATCACGATTTCAACATCAACGGGAAATTGTCCCTTTGACACCGTGTGACGCGAAAGTAAACGCACACTATGCCCACGCCTTATGAGTTCCGAAACTAGCGGCATTCCTACCACTCCGGTGGCACCGGTTACGAGACAACGTTTCAGTTTTTCGTCGTGTGACATTCTTCGGCGGCTTGTCGCAGCAGATTTTCGTAACGCGCGACGACCTTTTCTTTACTGAGATTATCGATGAGAAATCTCCTTCCGTTTGCGCCCATTTCGATGAGCGTTTCGGATGGCGCCTCGCTCATTGCGTCAATCGCGTCGGCGAGAGCGCGGATGTTTTCCGGTTCAACAACAATTCCCGAGCGCGACTGCTCAATCAATTCAGCGGCGGCGCCATTCATCGCCATGATGATCGGTTTTCCACTCGCCAGATAAGACATAGTTTTCGACGGCACAACAAATCTTGACCAGCCACTTTTCTTCAAATGAACGAGCAAAACATCCGCCGCCGCCATGAGCGCAGGCATTCTCTCCACAGGTTGACGCTCTACAAAGTGCAAGCGCCTTTCGATGTCGAGTTCCTTCGCCAAACTCATCAAGCGCGACTTGTCGGTTCCGTCACCCATCAAAACAATACGCGTATTTGAATTTCGGATTTCCTTGGCAGCATTAAGAACCGTTTCCAATCCCTGGACGATTCCCAAATTTCCCGCGAAAAGAACGATGAAATCGTCCGCCCAGCCGAATTCGCGCCGAATATTTTCTTCCGGAGTCTTCGAACCGGACCCGAATTCCTTTTCATCAATCCAATTAGGAAGTATCGCAATTTTATTGTCGGCGATTCCTCGTTCCAGAAAGTAGTCGCGACCCGCTTCCGTCTGAACAATCAATTTCGCTGCGCGTTTCGCAACAAATTTCTCAATTCCTCGAATCAATTTTACAGAAAATGTTCCTTCGCGAATCATTCCGGACAGAACGACAAAGCCGCCCCAGATATCCTGAACGTCGTAAACAAAGGGCACGCGCTTAATTTTGGAAATAATCCAGGCAGCAATGCCTACCGTAAGCGGCGGATGCCAAACGTAAATTACGTCAATTTTCGGAACGAACAATGCACCAATCGGCGCACTTAAAAGAAAAGATAAATAGTTTATGATTCGCAGGAAACGATTTCTGCTGTGATAAGGAATTTCAAACATTCTCAGGACCGGAACGCCATGAATTGTTTCCCGAAGCCATGGAGCGAGACTATAACCTGCTTTTAATTTTCCGCCGGGATAGTGAGGAAAACCGGTGAGAACGAAGACTTCATGACCTTTTGCTAACAGATCTTCCGCAAGGTCGTGCGGCTTAGGAACACCTTCCGGAAAGTAATATTGCGAAAAGATCAAAACGCGCATTGGAACTTTATGAGACGTGTTTTTTTTGACTCGTGTATCCAAGCAAAATGTTGCTCACGGTTTGAGAAACATTTTTCATCCGATATTCAGCCGGAGCGATCCAATTGGCTTCAGAGCTGAGCGCCAGATTCGCCGCGCGCAAAATTGCTTCGGTTTCAGCGCCGCTCAGAATGTTACTTCCGCATTCCAGCGTTTCCGGACGCTCGGTAACGTCGCGAATAGTTACGTTCGGCACGCCAAAAATTGCGCATTCTTCCTGTACGGTTCCGCTATCCGTGAAAACGGCGCGCGCATTTTTCTCGAGCTTTACAAAATCGAAAAATCCCAGCGGATCGAGAAGTTTCACTTTTGACGAATCCGGCTTTAATCCAAATTTCTGCAGCTTCTCGGCGGTTCGCGGATGGACGCTCACGAGCATCGGCATATCATATTTCTCAACGAGCGCAGAAATTCCGCCGAGAATTTTTTCGAGTCGAGGCGCGCTGTCAACATTCTCTGCACGATGTAGCGTCGCGAGAAAATATTTTCCCGCGCTCACCGTGAATTTGCCGAGCGCAGAGCTCGTGTCGATTTTCGGAGCGAAAGATTCGAGGACTTCGTTTATCGGATTTCCCGTAACAAAAATTCGTTCGCGTTCGATTCCCTCGCGCACCAAATTTTCTTTAGAACGCTGCGTGTATGGGAGAAGAAACGAACTTGAGTGATCGATAATGCGGCGATTAATTTCCTCCGGGACGCGATCGTCATAACAGCGATTTCCCGCTTCCA
>DAITAB010000106.1:0-8640 GCA_036824525.1 Pyrinomonadaceae bacterium | reverse complement strand
GCGCCAAAGGAATTCGTGAAGAAATTGGAGCGTTGAGTATTCGCGCTGTCACCTTTTATGAAATCAATTTCCATTCTCGGTTCTACCGGTTCGATTGGCTGCAACACGCTGAATGTCATCGAACACCTTCGTAATGATTTTCGCGTCGTCGCGCTCGGCGCCGGACGAAACGCTGAAGAACTTGCTCGGCAGATTGCGAAATTCCAGCCGGAGCTCGTTGGGGTTTTTGATGAATCGTGTGCGGAAGATCTCGCGAAAAAACTTCACGAACATGGAACAAAAAGTCCGAAAATTTCCGTCGGCGAGCAAGGCTTAATCGAAGTTGCAACGCACGAACGTGCGGACATTGTAGTTTCGGCAACGGTCGGTGCAGTGGGGTTTGTCCCGACGCTCCGTGCAATCGAGACGGGAAAACGCGTCGCGCTCGCGAATAAAGAAACCCTCGTAATGGCGGGTGAATTGATGATGCGCGCCGCGGAAAATTCCGGCGCGGAAATTATTCCGGTCGATTCGGAACACAACGCACTGCATCAATGTCTGCGCGGCGAAGCGCGCAGCGAAGTGAAGCGATTAATTCTCACCGCTTCGGGTGGACCATTTCGTGCGAAAACAAAAACTGAAATGGAGAAGGCGACTTCCGCCGAAGCTCTAAATCATCCGAATTGGAAAATGGGCGATAAGATCACGATTGATTCCGCGACCTTGATGAATAAAGGTTTGGAAGTGATCGAAGCGCATTGGCTATTCGGATTTTCGGCGGACGAAATCTCCGTAATTGTGCATCCGCAATCGGTCGTACATTCAATGATCGAGCTCGTAGATGGTTCAATCATTGCCCAGCTCGGCGTTACCGATATGCGACATGCGATTCAATACGCGCTCACTTACCCTACAAGAAAACCATCGCAGTTGCCGCCGCTCGATTTTGCGTCGCTGTCGAAGCTCACTTTTGAAGAGCCGGACATAGAAAAGTTCCCGTGTCTCGCGCTCGGTTTCCGCGCCTTGCGCACGGGCGGGACGATGCCCGCCGCGCTCAACGCTGCGAATGAAATTGCAGTGGAAGCTTTTCTGGAAAACAAAATTCGTCTGACGGAAATTCCCCGCATTATTGAGGGCGTTTTGGATTCGCACGATGCGCGACCGGTCGGGACACTTGAGGATGTTTTGCAGGCGGATGATGTTTCGCGCAGACGCGCAAAGGAATTGCTGCAATCAAAAACTTCGCATGGCGTTTCAGTCGTTTAGTTGACTCCAAAATTTCCGAACCTTACACTTCTCTTTGCAACTAACCGCGCTTCGACGAACTCTAAGTTTGGTGAAGGCGGAACTTAATAAATAATGTCAGTAATAATCGCAATTCTTGCCGTAGTATTTGTCTTCGGCGTAGCCATCAATATCCATGAATTCGGTCACTTTATCGTCGCCCGCTTTTTTGGTATGCGCGTCGAAGCTTACTCGTTTTTCGGTCTCGGACCGAGAGTTTGGGGTTTCCGTCGGGGACACACAGATTATCGAATCAGCGCGATTCCGCTCGGCGCTTACGTAAAACTTTATGGCGACGAAGCGACCGCATCTCTCGAAGGCGGACAGTCCGATGGTGAGAAAGTTCCTGATTCGGAACTCTACGAGTTGCGTCCGCGTTGGCAAAAATTTCTCGTGATGCTCGGCGGTCCGTTTATGAACATCGTTCTCGCGCTCGCGATTCCTTTTGGTGCGTCGATGATTTATGGCGTGCCTTCAAATCCTGCGCCGATTGTGGGTTTTGTAAAAGCAGAAGGTGCGGCGGAGAAGGCTGGAATTCTGGTCGGGGATAGAATTGTTGAGTTTGACGGCACCGAAAATCCCACGTGGAAACACATGGAAAACGATGCGCTGCTTCTTGCGGAGAAAGCGGTTTCGATCACAGTTGAGCGTGAAGGCAAGCGAATTCCGTTAACGATTACGCCGACAAAAATTACTCAACAAGGACAATCGGCGGGAGTACTGGAATTTGATCCGGACATCGGTACTGAGCCGGTTGTCGTCGGGCGTATTGAATCGGGAATGCCCGCAGCCGATACCGAACTGCAGCGAGGCGATTGGGTAGTTTCTGTCAATGGCAAGGCGGTACGCAATCGCCAGGAGATGAAACGGATTATTGGTGAAGTTAAGGATCAGCCAATAAGACTATTGATCAATCGAAACGGCGAACGCAAAGAAATCGAAACACGCGCCGTTCAGAAAGACGATGGTTGGCGAATCGGAATCGCTTTCGATACCAATCTAGAAGGCGCACGCGAACCCGTAGGATTAATAGGTGCAAGTCAATATGCCTTGGACGCAAACCTTGAAGTTTTGCGCATGACGGGGAAAGCCTTTGGGCAAGTATCCACCGGCGAACGCTCCGCGCGCGATACGGTTTCGGGACCGATCGGAATCGTCCAAATAATTATTCAAATGGCGACCAGCGCGGGAATCGTCGGACTGGTAATGCTGCTCGGAATAATCAGTTTGAATCTCGGCATTATGAATCTGCTTCCGATTCCTTTGCTTGATGGCGGACAGATCATGGTTCTCGGAATCGAAAAAGTTTTGTCTTGGTTTGGTAAAACGCTTTCGATCGTCGCGAAAGAAAGAATTCAGCTCGTCGGGTTAACCGCGATTTTGTTACTAATGGCGTTTACGATTTTCAACGACGTCTCACGATTTTTTAAGTAGCAATGGAGCGCACGCAGCCTCCGTGCGCGAACGCGAAGCGTTCGAAAGGCCTGTCGGTTGTCCCGCGATTGTGTTGAGGCGGTTTCCTGATCTGATACCGTCGCCAAAGGCGACTAACAGTAAAGCCTAGGGTAAGTGAGCGAAGCGAACGCAACCCTAGGAACGTGAACAATAAATATCCCGACGCTGAAGGCGTCGCACAAATTTGCGTTGCATGTTCGACGCTTTCAGCGTCGGAAAATCTTTTTCGAATTGTGACCTAGGGTTACGCTCATTTCATTCGCTCACCCTAGGATTTAATGTCTGTCGCCGTTGGCGACGGGTGGAATCGCGTTGAAGAGTTTTTAACCGTCAAAATAACCGCAAGGTCTTTCGTGCAAAAGCTTCATGCCTAGAGTTTCAAAAGCAGTAAAAGTTCGCGACATACAAATCGGCGGCGGCGCGCCGGTAGTCGTGCAGTCGATGACAAAGACTGACACGACCGACGTAGAAGGAACTCTCAAGCAAATCGACGAGATGGTCGCCGCCGGTTGCGAGATCGTGCGGATTGCCGTGCCCGACGATGCAGCGGCGGATGCGCTCAAAGAAATCCGCAAGCGAACGAACGTTCCGCTCGTCGGGGATATTCACTTCCACTACAAACTCGCACTAAAAGCTCTCGAAGCCGGAATAGACAAACTCCGACTCAATCCCGGAAATATCGGTTCGATCGAACGCGTGCGCGAAGTCGTGCGTGCGGCTGAAGCGCAAAAAGTTCCGATTCGCATCGGGGTTAATGGTGGTTCACTCGAAAAAGATTTGTTGAAAAAATACGGAACCGCAACTCCCGAAGCGATGGTCGAATCTGGAATGCGACACGTAAGAATTCTTGAAGAATTGGGCTTTACGAATACTATCGTTTCGCTCAAAGCTTCAGACGTAAATCGAATGGTCGAGGCTTATCGCTTGTTTGCGGCAAAAGTCGATTACCCGTTGCATCTCGGTGTGACCGAAGCCGGCACGCCCTTCGGCGGTACGATCAAATCCGCGATCGGTTTGGGAATTTTGCTGCATGAAGGAATCGGCGATACGATTCGCGTCTCGCTCGCCGCGGAACCGCACGAAGAAGTGCGAGTCGCATGGGAAATTTTAAAAAGTCTGGAATTGCGAAAACGCGGTGTGACTGTCGTAGCTTGTCCGACTTGCGGAAGGCTCGATATTGATAACTTCGTGGAGATAGTTACGGAAGTCGAACGCAGATTGGCACACGTAGAAGAACCGCTGCACCTTTCTATCATGGGTTGCGCGGTAAATGGTCCGGGCGAAGCTCACGATTCTGAACTCGGCGTAACTTTTGGAAGAAATGTCGGGATGATTTTCAAGAATGGTGTTCCGATGCGAAAGGTTTCGGGCGCGGATATCGTAGAAGAATTCGTGAAGGAAGTTGAAATTCTCAGAAGCGAAGGTAAAAACGCGAGATCACTTCTCGAAGTAAAACCCTTAGTTCAGATCAAGTAAACCGCTCAGGGCATCATCCATCGAAAAGTTTCGAGCGGTAAGTTTCTCACAAACCCGAAAATCAAAGTCACTCCAAGAAATCCATAAATCAGAATCGGACTTAGCGGTTTCAACGCGAATCCGCGTCCGCGAATCGCCACGGAAAACAACTTCGCGAAAAGAAACACAAAAAGAACCGCATAAATTGGAATCGTCGCATTGAAATCAAGTGCCGCGAATACGTCGCCATTCAGCAGCGCGTGGAATCCGCGTGTGAGTCCGCAACCTGGACACGCAATTCCAGTCAGCGCGAACAAAGGACACATCGGAAAAAATCCTGCGGTCATCGGGTCGAAAGTTCTTACGATCAACGCGCCCGTCGCAGATCCAATAACTCCAACCGCGGCGAAAATTCGTTCGGTCGTAGAGAACATTTCCGTTTGTGTAAGTGTTGCAGACATCAATTCAACCGAAATTCGATACGGCAATCTATTTTAGCCGGTTTGGATTTGCGCTCCAATTACGATCCTGCCATCGTCAAAAAGAGCGAGTCGGTCGCAAGTTTTCTATTTACGTTAACGAGAAATTTCCCGCGCAAACTCTCAATTTCAGAGATCCATTTGGGGAAGCGTTCTGAATTTGCACTACGCGCGATTGAAAAAAGTTCATCGTTCAAATCAGCGTTCGCGATGTTTTGGTTTCCGCTCTTTAGCAGTATCAAATCGTGAATCATCGTCTCGATCGTCTCAATCGAATCTATGTAATGATCTTTATTTTCCGCGCTGTTCAATTCTTCGGAAGCGCGAAGCAGCGCGTCGGCATTTCTTCCGCTAACGAGACTTTCCAAAACCCGCAAGGCTAATTCGCGCTGCGAGCGGTAACGCTTTAGATCAAAGGACAAGGCACGTCCGATGCTTCCGCGTGCCAGACGCGCACGCAAATTCGCTTCGTCGGATTGCATCGCGTGATTCTTCGCGAGATACGATGCGATCTCATTTGCGGCGATCGGCGCGAAACGCAAAATCTGGCAACGGGAAATAATAGTCGGAAGAAGCGAAGCAGGTCTCGAAGTGATAAGAAAAATAAATGACGTTGCTGAAGGTTCTTCGAGAGTTTTCAAAAGCGCATTCGCAGCGTTGCTTTTCAGGGCGTTGAGTTTTTCGGCGGAATTGATGATGAAAAAACGCGCAGAAGATTCAAATGGTTGGAAATTTGCCTCGGATTCGAGATTCCGAATTGCGTCAACCAAAATATTATTTTTGTAGGGAATTACCGTGCCGATATCAGAATGATTACTAAAGATAACGCGCTCGAATTCTTTTCTGTGGTCAGAGTCTTCAACCTTCGGAAAAGTGAATGTCACCGCACGCAAACAATTAGCGCATTCATCACATGCTTCGTTTGATTTCAGATTCTTGCAGACAAAACTTTTCGCGATCTGCAATGCAAATTCGCGTTTGCCGATTCCATCGATTCCTGCAAAGATCAACGAATGCGGCACGCGTTTTGTCGCAATCAGCCTGCGCAGAATCACTTTCAGATTTTCGTTTCCGACAAAACGGTTGAACATAGAACCTACTTTATTGCTTCGAGAAACTGCGAGACGACTTCCATCACGTTCAAATGTATTTCTTCAACCGAAGCGGTGGCATTGATTACGCGGAAACGCTTTGGCTCATCTTTTTCAATCTTCAGATACCTTTTTCTGACTTTGGAATAAAATTCAAACGATTCCGAATCCATACGGTTTGGTTTTGCTTCATGATGCTCACGCGAATTCGTGCGAAGCAATGCTTGCTCAACCGGCAGATCAAAAAAGAGTGTCAGATCCGGTTTTAGACCGCCGGTGGCGAGGTCAACTACGCTGGATATGATTTTCGAATCGAAACCGCGTCCGGCGCCTTGATAAGCAATCGTTGCATCCGCATAACGATCAGACAAAACGATTTTGCCCGCCGCGATTTCCGGTTTGATTAGAAAGTTTACGTGTTGGGCGCGATCGGCGGCGAAGAGGAGAAGTTCAGCCAGCGGATCAACTGATTCTTCGGTTTCAAGAAATGCTTCGCGCAGACGACGTCCAAGAGGTGTTCCGCCGGGTTCGCAAGTTGTAACAACATCGAAGCCTTTCACCCGAAGTTCACTCGAAAGAAGACGAAGCTGCGTGGATTTTCCGCTTCCGTCAATTCCTTCAAAAGTAAAAAACTTGCCGGGAAAGGTCACAG
This sequence comes from Pyrinomonadaceae bacterium, assembly GCA_036824525.1. Taxonomy (GTDB): domain Bacteria; phylum Acidobacteriota; class Blastocatellia; order Pyrinomonadales; family Pyrinomonadaceae; genus DAITAB01. Next base: position 2,245 of record DAITAB010000106.1, on the reverse strand, counting down.
CGATTAATCAGCTTTCTTGCGTTCCAGGGAAATAGTGGAGACGGAGTGTTTGAAAATCAGAACTTCTTGCCCGCTCACATCGAGCATAACGGAAAACTTATCGAAACTTTTGATTCGACCGGTCATGGTCGAACCCTGTAAAAGATGAAACACGACGTTGGATTTTTCGCGTCGGGCGGTATTCAAAAATGCGTCTTGGATGTTTTGAGCTGGGGACTTTTCCATAACATTTTTCTAAATCAAACTTAAATTTAGGTTTACAAGCCGTGATTATAGCAGATCGATGAAGGCTTACAAACACGCGCAATCTTCTCGCAACGTGTTACTTGTCGATCGCTTGGTCAAAAAGTTCGTGTTGAATTTCTTCCGAATCGCCAAAACCACCCAGCCAGACGACTTCTTTCTCGCGGCGAAACCAAGTGAATTGACGCTTTGCATAGTGGCGAACATCGCGTTTCGTTTGATCGATCGCACTTTCGAGCGAGCGTTCGCCGCGAAGATATTCACAAACGCGACGATAGCCATGCGCGCCAAGCGCATTCGATTCATCGGGAATTCCTTTCGCGCGCAGCGACTTCACTTCTTCAACCAAACCGGATTCGAAATGTTTTTCGGTTCGGGAATTTATTTTTTCATACAAAAATTCGCGCGGTGGATTTAACACAAAAACTTTTAAGCGCGATGCAAATTCGGGCGGTGAGGTTCGATTCGGCTGTTGAGCAGAAAGCGGTTTTCCGGTTTGAAAAAAAACTTCGAGCGCGCGCGATGTGCGTATGTAATCGCGCGCGGGAATTCGCGCGGCAGATGATTTGTCGAAACGCGAAAGAAGTTTGTGAAGATGTTCGGCGCCTTTTTTCGCGTGTAAGCTTTTTAGTTTTTCGCGCAAGGCAATATCCGCATCGGGACTTTCAAAAAACGGTTCGCGAAGCGCGCGCAGGTAGAAACCCGTTCCGCCTACGAGAATCGCAAATTTGCCGCGCGATTCTATCTCAAGGATTTTTTCTGAAGCGTCGCTCGCCCAAGCGGCGGCAGAGTAATTTATATGCGGCGAAACATAGTCAATCAGATGATGAGGAATTCCGCGGCGTTCTGCCAAAGGAATTTTCGCGGTCGCGATTTCGATCTCTTTGTAAATCTGCACCGAATCGCAATTGATGATTTCGCAATCGCCGAGTTTTAACGCGAGCGCAATTCCGAGTTCGGATTTGCCCGAAGCGGTCGGTCCGACAATTGAAAAGATTGGGTTCTTAGCCACGCGAGAAAATTTATCACAGCTCGAAGAAGTCTATCGAATACACGAAGTTTATCGAGTTGAGCGAGTCAAAAGTACAGCTTCGCGAGAGTGAAAAAGATCACGATTACGAAAATGATGAGCGAACCGATCAATTGATTTCGTGAGAAGCGCACTTTAGTAAGCTTTCGTGAGAGTGATGCCAGTGTAATAGTGCTTCAAAATCTCGTCGTACTTGAGTCCCTGTTTCGCGAGACCGAAAGCGCCGAATTGACACATTCCTACGCCGTGCCCCCAACCGCGACCGGAAAACGTGTAGGCTATTATTCTTCCATCCGAATCGAAACGTTTGTTTACAACGAAAAGCTGTTCTTTCAAACGTAGCGCCGAACGAATCACACCGCCTTTCAAACTGAACTTTCCGTTTGTTCCGAATAGTTCAATTTCGGTTGCGCGCCGCGATGACCCGCGCGTCTTTACGTTTAAATCAACCAGAGTTCCGATTCCTTTCACGAAGCGCGAAAGTCTGGATTGAACCGCGGAAGGCGAGAGACTCACATTCCAATTCGAGAGACTCGAAAACCGGTCCGCGCTTGCGGCGTTAGCCGTTGGTTTAATCTCCAGATAAATAATTTCGCCAAGAGGATTTATTTGGTAATTGACGCTTTCTCCTCCGAGAATTGCGGCTTCCCGCACCGGATATAAAGCTTCTCCGAATTGGCGAAACAAAAATACGTCCGGTCGAACGAGAATTTGTTTCTCCGTTTTCCCGTTGCGAACCGTCAATTTTCCGTCGACGAAATTTCGCGCCGTTCCATTTTGGAGATTTGGCAACCAGCTTTTCTTTTGCGCCAGGCGGTAAATGACCTGAATGAGTCTTCCGCGCGAAAACTGTTGATTTGGGCGAAGAGTCGCATCTGGATAGAGCGATATCCAGCCATCGCGGATTATCGCAGCGGTATTCGCCCGCACGCTTTGCGGAACGTCATCGCCATCGCGGAAAGAAAGTTGATA
>DAITAB010000308.1:0-2601 GCA_036824525.1 Pyrinomonadaceae bacterium | reverse complement strand
GCCTGCGATGCGCTCTTATTAACGTCGATCAACGAAGGTTCGCCGAATGTAGTTAAGGAAGCATTAGCCTGCAATCTACCCGTTGTATCGGTAGATGTTGGCGATGTTCGTCAACGGATTGGTGAAGTTGCCGGTTGTTATGTCTGTGACGATGATTCGCCGCAGTCGATAGCTTCGGCATTGCAAAAGGTTCTTGAGGGCAACGGGCGGATAGAAGGACGAATCTCGGTTGAAGACTTGGACGAGCGTGTTGTAGCTCGCAAGGTAATCGAAATTTATCGGAGCGCTCTCGCTAATAACAAGTTTGACAAGGAGGCAACGGCGACAGAATCGCTGCGAGGAAATCTAGCCTCGCGTTTCTAAGAGTAGTTTTGGGTCCGGTCCGACTAATGTCGGACAAATTCAGAACCGGATGTCACGTGGAGGTGACATCCGGTTATTTGCATCAACTTTAACTAATGGAGTGTAACAGTCAATGCGACAACATATTAACATCCCCCAAACTTCGCATAGATTTAATTCTCGGAATCTTTCTTCCTTTCCTGCGACATTGCACGGGCAAAATGATTTCGTAGACGTTTCCGGCATCATCCGCGACGCCGCTATTCACGCTTGGCGAAGCGAGGAATATCACGCGCTTTATGTTTTTGCGAAGCGCGTGATCGACATCCTTGGCGCGCTCCTGCTCATTATTGCTGCCTTTCCAATATTGATCGCAATCGTGCTCTTGATAAAGACCACAAGCCGTGGACCGGTAATTTTCAAACATCGACGCATCGGGCAATTCGGAAATGAATTCGATTGTTGGAAGTTTCGTACGATGGTTTGCGACGCAGAAGAGATCCTGAAAAACGATCCGAAACTTCGTGCGAAATTCGACATGAAATTCAAGATCGACGATGATCCGCGGGTTACAAAGCTCGGCGCATTTCTTCGTCGGTCGAGTTTTGATGAATTGCCGCAACTCTTTCAAGTTGTGCAAGGCAAATTGAGTTTGATCGGACCGCGACCGGTGATCAAGCGCGAATTGGAAAAATATTCCATCTATCAGAAAAAGCTGCTGAGCGTGAAACCAGGGCTGAGCGGGCTATGGCAAACTTCCGGGCGAAGCGACGTAAGTTATCCGGAACGCGTCTTACTCGATATGAAATATATCGACCACCGCAGTCTTCGTTTAGATCTGCGTTTGATCATGTTAACGGCAGTAACCGTTTTGAAAAAAAGCGGCGCCTGTTAGAGCGGTGAAGATTCGTCATTGGTTTGAGGTTAAAATTCAAAAAAACATTATGCGCATACTTATCGTTACCCAAATTTTCCTCCCGGAAATGGGCGCGCTCGCTAATAGGCTTTATCCGATAGTTCGGGAATTAGTTTCGGACGGTCATGAGGTTTTCGTTGCCACCGGTATGCCGAATTATCCCTCGGGTAAAATTTTTCCGGGATTTCGTGGAAGATTTTTCATGCGGGAGAAGAAAAATGGTTACACGATTTTGCGTACGGCTTATCTAACCGTCGCCCGAAACAAATCCAAATTCGGACAATTGTTGAGTTATTTAACTTTCCTTCCGGCAGTTTTCGTAAGCGGAATGCGCGCTGGAAGAGTTGACGCGGTGGTCATCACTTCGCCGCCTATATTCCCCGTAATTCCTGCGAGCTTACTTGCAAGAATTCGCGGCGCAAAACTGGTTTCCGATATTCGCGACTTATGGTCGGACGAATTGGTGACTTATGTTGAGATGAACGAAGAATCGTTGCCGGTAAGAATGGCGCGCTGGTTGGAACGCTTTGGTTATCGCAAATCGAATCTCGTTGCCTGCACGACTCATTCGCTTATCGAGACTGTTACAAATCGCGGCGCGCTGACGGACAAAACGGTTTATCTCCCGAACGGCGCCGACCTTGAAATCTTCAAACCGTTACCAGCAGTCAATGATGTTTCGGAAGAATACGGATTCGGAGATCGGTTTGTGGTGATGTACTCAGGGCTCTTTGGAATCAAACATGGTCTGGAGATTCTTCTGAAAGCAGCAGAAACGCTGCGCGAACGGAAAGACATTGTCTTCTTCTTACTAGGAAATGGAGCGCGGCGCGAACACCTCGAAAATTACGTTAAGGAGAATTCTCTGGACAACGTGATCGTTGGAGGCGAACGAGAAATTCACGATATCCCAAAGATCATAGCGCGAGCGGATGTCTGTTTTGCGTCTGTGAGACCTGAGCCATATCCGAAGAAATTAATTTCTGTAAAAATTTTCGAATATCTCGCGTGTGAAAAGCCTGTTATCGGAGCGGTAAATGGCGAAAGCGAAAAACTGATTCGAGAATCGGGCGGAGGAATTGTTGTAGAACCGGGAGACGATAAAGCAACCGCCGACGCAATCCTGAAGTTTTATCAAAATCCGGAGCTGCGAAAAGAAATGGGTCGCAAGGGACGCGAGTATGTTGAGGCGAATTTTTCCAGGTCTGCTTGGGCAAGTAAGTTTGTAGATATGCTGGTTCAATTAACTGGAAAAACAGGCGCCGGAGTTTCCCTAAAAACAATTGAGACTTATGAAACTGAAAGCCAGCAACTTGTTCCATGAAATTTTCGTGGCATCAAAA
>DAITAB010000307.1:0-2605 GCA_036824525.1 Pyrinomonadaceae bacterium | reverse complement strand
GTGAAAAAATCGGCGTGTTTTTCGGTTCACCGGAAACGACGACCGGCGGAAAGGCTTTGAAGTTTTACGCGAGTATTCGAGTCGATATTAGGCGCATCGGCGCGATAAAGGAAGGCGATCGCCACGTAGGAAATCGAACGAAAGCAAAGATTGTGAAAAACAAAGTTGCGCCTCCGTTTCACGAATGTGAATTCGACATTATGTATGGCGAAGGAATTTCTCGCGAAGGCGACATGCTCGATCTCGCGGTGACCCACAACATCGTAGAGAAAAGCGGCGCGTGGTTTTCTTATTCGGGCGAACGCCTCGGTCAAGGACGTGAAAACGCAAAAACTCTGCTTAAAGAAAACAAAGAACTCGCTGCTCGTATTGAACACGAAGTAAAGGTGAAGCTTGGTTTCGCCGAAAAAGCGATCGCAGCGAAAGAATAATTATCTCGAATTTAGAGCTCACTGAATGGCGGGAAGACGGAAAATCTTCCCGCCAATTTTTTGTTGAATTACAGTTGACTTACTAGGGAAGTCGCCGAAGCGGCTTAAGTTTTTTATCGGATCCGGTGTGCGATGGTGCAGCGTTTGTGTTCGAAGTGGAGCTGGATGGATTGTTTACTGCATTGATATCACTTATGCGCTGATTGAGTTGTTTCTTTAAAGTGGCTTCGTCGGGAATTCCCGGTGTTGGCGTCGTACCTTTTTTCACCTGCACAGCATTCGGAGCCGGAATTCCAGGAGTCGGCGTTGTTCCTTTTCTAACTTCGAGAGCATTCGCGGGAATTCCCGGAGTTTGTCCGTTGATGGGTACGGCTGAGTTTGACGGAAATCCAGGCGGCATCATTTTTTGTATGTCGCTTGAACTTGCAGAATTGGAAGTGAAGTTCTCGCCGGGTGCGCTCGCCGTCTGACACGAAACCGACAAACCGAAAAATGCGACGGCGATTAAATCCGAAATTTGCTTTTTCACCTTTTCACCTTTTTCACTTTGGAAATAGCTGTGCCGGTTTGAACGTTGCGCCTCTGGAGGGCAGCGACGGCGACCAAACCGGCACGGGCAGGAACAAAATAAACTTTTCGAAAAGTAACCAAGCCAGTGGAAATCAAAAATGAATCTCCACTAACTAAAGAATTATAAGTCTCGAAGATTCAGTGTCAATCGAAATCTTTCGCCACAATTTCAATCGCGACCAACGCATCTTCGAATCATTTGACTAACATATTCGCGGGAATTAAACTTGCTGACTTCGACTCTTGCGTCGTTTCCCGTTGGCCAGGTAGCTCAGTTGGTAGAGCAGCGGACTGAAAATCCGCGTGTCGGGGGTTCAATTCCCTCCCTGGCCACCAGTTTTCAACTTCCTTCCCAAAGCCAATAATCACTCCAAACAATCAGCGCAGCAGTGCGAACAGGATTTAAGCGTTCTCACCGCTACAACTCACAATTTAATTTCTCAACCGATGATTGTCCGGAATTTGCAATCTATTTGAGTCCTACCCATCGCGTCTATACAATCGAGTAAAAGGTTTGTGTTCAAATTAGTGAGATGGTGCCGTTACTAAATAACTTCACTCCGGAGCTGAGTCAGACTCTGATCAAGGAAGGTCACGAGAAGACTTTCGTGGCTGGCGACCAGGTTTTTGCTGAGGGCGAAGTGGCGAACTTTTTGCCGATCATTCTCGAAGGCGGTGTAAAAATGGTGCGCTTCCCGGAGGTCGGAAAAGAAATCATTATTGGTGTTTTTCATTCCGGTGAAATCTTCGCGATTCCGCCGGCTTTGGATGGCAGTCGATTTCCCGCAACCGCCATCGCAACCATGGAAAGTAAAATACTTTTACTTCCGCGAAAAAAATTTTTAAGTGTGATGGAAGTTTCTACGGAGTTTTCGTCGGTAATTATGGCGCGAATGTGTGGGCTATTGCGCGATCGCACTGAAACCGTGGAAATCCTTGCGAAGCCCTCGGCGGAACGCCGTGTTGCAAGTGTTTTGATTCGCCTATCCGACGATGAGATCAAAGCAAACGGCGCGAGGACGATTCAGCATAAACGACAAGATATTGCCGAAATGTCCGGTCTTACTCCGGAGACAACGATTCGCGCAATTAGAAAGTTAGCCGATAAGGGTCTTATAAAAATCGTTCGCGGAAAAATCGTTATAGAATCAACTCAGCCTCTACGCGAATTCGTTCGGTAAAAATCAAAAACTTCGCACCTGTTTTATTCAATATGATTTGGATCATGACCGCTAAGAATCTTAAGTGGTAGCCTTACTGCTTGCGCGCGTTTTTCTATCAAGAAATATGAAACTCAGGATAAAAGGAAATTCACTACGACTTCGCTTGAGCAAGACGGAGGTTGCAAGACTCGGTTCAACGGGAAAAGTTCAGGAGATAGTGTCCTTCGGTGCCCAGCCGCAAGAAAAACTTTGTTATCGATTGGAAACAACCGAGCGCGATTTCGTTTTGGCAGAATTGCGCGGAACGACCGTTACGGTTTTCGTTCCGCAGAGGCTTGCGGAGGATTGGGTCGGGAACGAGGAGGTTGGTCTTGAAGCGATCCAGAAGCTCGAAGACGGAACTGAACTACGAATTTCAATTGAGAAAGATTTCGCGTGTCT
>DAITAB010000306.1:0-2605 GCA_036824525.1 Pyrinomonadaceae bacterium | reverse complement strand
ACTTTCTGAAACTTCTTCATCATAGACCCGACCCAGTCGGTCGCGATCGCGCCATGTCATTTCGACTTCACCACGAAGAATTCGCTCTTGGGATTGCTCGATTCCCGACTGTCCGACGTCGTCGGAATTGCTGAAACCAATTACGTGCGCGGCAAGCGTTCCTTGAGGATATGTCCTTTTCTGTTCTTCTCGCCAATGCAATCCGGAAAATCGAGGAGCGTCATATTTTTTCAGGCTTGCGTCATAGAGTTGTTCGTTTATTTGGTTAACTTTTTCTTCATCTAAACGACGGGCCAGCCAAACAAAACGTCTTCCGTTTTTCTTTGCCGCGTTGATGTCAGCGATCAAGTCTGAAGCTCTGGCTCCAAGCGCTTTTGCCACCGCCTGTCCCGTTGCCTGAACATCTTCGATTTCGGAAGGATCCGCCATAAGCGAATTTGCCTTAACGCTCACTGCCAGCACTCGACCGGATCGGTCAAAAATGGATCCGCGCAACATCTTGACCCTCAATTCATCGCGGCGCTGATTCAACGCACGCGCACGCAGCCATTCATGTTGGTTTATCTGGAGATGTACGAGTCTCACGCTGATCGCACCGATCCAAATGGCAAAAACCCCGACGATCAACATAAATCGGGTGAAGGCCACTTGTACCGGTTTTTGCTTCGGACTCTTCCTTTTCAGCGCCATATTATTTTTGCGCGAGTGCCCCTAAACGATTTTTCGAAACGTCCACACTCGTGTTTTGAGCGGACGATTTACTTTCAAAAGTCATCGATTCGAGACCAATTTTTCGTGCCGCTTTGTTAAGCGCCTGAGGCGACATCGCAATTTCTTTTGCGACTACAAAACGCCGTTGATCTGCTTCAAGACTTTCCTTTTGCCGACGCAATTTTGCGTTTCGCATTCCGTAGTCAATCGCGGAGAAATGCATCCGCGCCGCAAAGAAAAAACCGATCGCGAGAAGCAATCCGCATCCAAACGTCAGAATGCAATAGCGCCAAGGAATGACATCTTGCGAACGATTTGCCATTCCGCGGATTGTTTTCTTTTTGTTTCCGGCTTGCATCATAAACAAAGTCCTCTTTCAGGCGGTTACGACTTTTTCAATCGCACGGAGCTTGGCGCTTCTCGAACGATAGTTCTCGTTCATTTCTTCCTCGCTCGGTCGAGTCGGTTTCTTGGTCAGCACATTTACGAGTTTTTTTGCTCCACATACACAAATCGGAAGCCGCGGCGGACACATACACTTTCCCGAATATTTTTCGAAGGCGCGTTTTACGATCCTGTCTTCTACGGAATGAAACGTAATGATTACCAACCTTCCCTGCGGTTTGAGTAACTCAATCGCAGAATCGAGAAACTTTCTTAAAGATCCAAGCTCATCATTTACCGCAATTCGAAGTGCTTGAAATGTTTTCGTCGCCGGATGAATTTTCTCCCGCCCTTTTGTTCGAACCGCACGCGACACTAAATCGGCAAGTTCAAATGTCGTCTTAATTGGCTCGCCCTTTTTTCGCTTTTCAACGATGAATCTCGCAATTCTTCGAGAGGCTCTCTCTTCACCGAATTCGTAAATTACATTTGCCAATTCTTCTTCGCCGAGTCTTGCGAGTAATTCCGCCGCGGTTTCCGTTTCAGGTTCGGGGTTCATTCGCATGTCTAAAGGAGCATCAAATCTGAAACTAAACCCACGCTTCGGATCATCGAGTTGCCTGGAAGAGACACCAAGATCCGCGACTATTCCTTCAACCGGTTGAGTTATCAATTCGCCAATTTCGGCGAAATTCGCGTGGAGTGTTGTAAAGCGATTGCCGAACTTCTTCAGCCGTTCAACGCTATGGAAAATCGCTGCTGAATCCGCATCGATACCGACGACACGATTTCCGTCGTTTGAATTCAAAATCGCTTCAGAATGTCCGCCATATCCCAAGGTTGCATCTACGTATGTTCCCGCCTGACGGCAATTCAAAAAGGCGACTGTTTCCTTTATCAACACGGAAACGTGTGGAATTTCGCCGAGATTTGGGGCAGATTCGAAAGTTGGCTCGCTCAAAAGCTGGTTACCTTATATATGTACGGTCAACTCAATACGTCCTCGTTTGACACAACGATCCCTGCAACTTGCGGATTGATCGCTCGCAAATCCTCGTAACTACTTCTAGTTAATGACTTTATCTATTGCAAACTTCTGGAGGCTAAAATTCCTTTTCAGGCGACGTTTACGCGCTTTCGGCGGCGAAGTATGATTCTGTCCCTATCGGCTTAGTGCTTAAAAAAGTGATTTCCTTGGAGTTTTCTTAAACATCATGACTAACGTCTACTTCGAGCCTAAGTCTCTGTTTTTCATCGCTTATCCGCGAGCGCAAGGCATCTTACGACTAAATCTGAACTACTGTCAAGAGCTTTTTGCTTAATTCAACTGCTTAACGAAGAATTCACCCAAATCCGAAATTTTGTTAGTTTTGCAAATCGAAAATCGTCCGTTTTGCAAAACGCCTATGTTACGTTAAATTCATTACCTTCTATGGACCAGCATACTCTCGAACTTTTGTTGCTCGGCTTTTTGGCGGGACTCGCAAATGTGGTCGGCGGACTGATTCTC
>DAITAB010000305.1:0-2620 GCA_036824525.1 Pyrinomonadaceae bacterium | reverse complement strand
GTTAAGGAAGGCGCTACGAAAGACGACGCTGAAAGCATCAAAAAGAAGCTTACCGAAGCCGGCGCTACGGTTGAACTTAAGTAATTTTGATTTTGCCGTGGGTAAACGACGCGAATTCGCAGCATCGTTTGCTCAAGGTTTGATTTGCTAGACAACTCGGACGTAGTTTTTGGCAACACTACTTTGTTCGAGCGAATACGGGAGAGTAGGTGTCTTTTTCTGACACTCTCAGACAATTTACCGGTAGACATTTTAGCTGCAATCAAAGCGGTGTGGGTGAACTTTACCCGTAGCCGCGTTTGTGCGTTTAGTAAACAGAATTTTTTTGACAGCTCGCGAGGAAAAGCATTGCCGCACGATTTTCCGAACGATTTCATTACTGCAGATTTTAAATCCATATGATCGCCAATCCACTTCAATCGCAAAATAACGGTCTCGGCAAACGGACAAGTATCGCGCCTGAGCGGGTAGATTTTTCAAATATTCATACTGCCGCGCGAATTCCGAATCTGATCGAGGTCCAACGAGAATCTTACAACCGATTTCTCCAAATGGATTCGCTCCCGCAGGAAAGAAAGCCGGTCGGACTGCAGACGGTTTTCCGTTCGATCTTTCCGGTTTCCGATTTCCGCGGAACCGCAACTCTAGAATTTGTTGAATATCAAATCGGCAATTGGCAGTGTAAGTGCGGATTGCTCGAAGGTCTCGATCATCTTCGCGCGAAATGTAAAAAGTGCAGCGCAAAGGTAAAGGTAGATCCTTTTAATCCGGCGGAAGTTCTCTGTAACAACTGTGGATCCTTCAACGCGGTGCGTCCCAAACTTTGTACGAACTGCGGTGAACCCGTGGGTTTGAAACACAAACACGATCAGCAGGAATGTCAGGAACGCGGGATGAGTTACAGCGTGCCGCTAAAAGTCAAAATCCGGCTTACGGTTTTTGATAAGAATTTGGAAACCGGAGTCTCGACCATTCGCGACATCAAAGAGGAAGACGTTTTCTTCGGAGAAATTCCTTTGATGACTGAAAACGGAACTTTCATCATTAATGGAACGGAGCGCGTAATTGTTTCGCAGCTCCATCGCTCTCCGGGAGTGTTTTTCAAACACGATAAAGAATCGTATATCGCAAAGGTGATTCCTTACCGCGGATCGTGGATCGAATTCGAATACGATCAGAAAAATATTCTCTACTCACGGCTCGGAAAGAGAAAGATTCTCTCTACGATTGTTCTGCGCGCACTTGGACTTTGGTTGAACAAAAAAGTCGACTTCAAGAGTATAGCTTCAGACAGCTTGTTGGAAGAGATCATCAAGAATGCAACTTATACAAATTCCGATATGCTTCGGCATTTCTATACAGTTGATGAAATTGCTGTACAGAAAAATAAATTACTCGCCCGCCTCGGCAAGTCCGGCGCCACAAATATTGTCGGAATGCGAGCGGTAAAAGATATTAAGGTCAAGCGTGAAGTTCTCGTGCGAGCAGGAAAGAAAATAACTCCTTCCGCAATTAAGGAATTGCGCGCGATCAAAGTTACCGAAATTGAAGTTTCGGCAAGCGACTTCGAAGGTGCGTACGCCATCGATGACATCGTAAACAAGGAAACGGGTGAAGTGATTGTTGAGGCAACGACCGAAATTACGGCCGCAAAGCTTCAAAGAATCATGGCCGAAAAGATTAAGAGCATTTCGGTATTTTTCCCTGAGCGTGATCCCGTTGGGTCGGTGCTTTTGCAGACGCTCAAGAAAGACACGATCGTAAAACCGGTCGATGCGCTCTTGGAAATTTATAGAAAGATGCGTCCGGGCGATCCGCCAACCGTTCCGACTGCGTATAAGCTGCTGGAAGGAATGTTCTTTGATGCGCGACGTTTTGATCTGTCGCGCGTAGGTCGTCTGAAGTTCAACATCAAGATGGGTCGACCGGAGCTTGATCGCATTGACGATCCGCTTCTCGTTGCAAATGATTTTCTCGAAGTTGTTTCTTATCTCCTTCGAATGAAGAAAGACAGCGACCACTTTTTCCAAGATGACATTGATCATCTGGGAAATCGTCGAGTGCGCGCGGTCGGAGAGCTCCTTGAAAATCAGTTTCGCATTGGTCTCGAAAGAATGGAGCGCGCGATAAAAGAGAAGATGTCGATTCAGCAAGACATGTTCACTACGATGCCGCGCGATCTCGTTAATGCAAAACCCGTGACGGCTGCGGTTCGTGAATTCTTTGGTTCATCGCAGCTCTCGCAGTTTATGGATCAAACGAATCCGCTTTCGGAAATCACTCATAAGCGTCGCCTTTCCGCGCTCGGACCAGGCGGACTTTCGCGTGAACGAGCAGGATTTGAAGTTCGCGACGTGCATCCGACGCATTATGGTCGTATCTGTCCGATTGAAACGCCGGAAGGTCCTAATATCGGATTGATTTCATCGCTTTCGTGTTTCGCGCGAATCAACGAATTCGGTTTTATCGAATCGCCATATCGTAAAGTCGAAGATGGTCACGTCGTCGAATACGTCAAGATTCATAACGGCGGTGATACATCCTTCAAACCTGGAGATCATGTTCCTTTTGACGCAGTTGAAAAAGCAGGAACAACACCAGAGCATTTACCGGAGATATT
>DAITAB010000008.1:2954-27691 GCA_036824525.1 Pyrinomonadaceae bacterium | reverse complement strand
GTCGGATAACATCATCGCGCTGATAATGGTGACCGAGAATTATCACGCGCGGACCGAGCTCGCGCTTCGCGGACTCAATGCGCGACGCGATTTCCTCATCCGGCATCGCGAGGTAATCTTCAATTTTCCGAGTTTCTTCTAATACAACTGACATTCTTTTGGAAACTTAACTCTAAACTTAGATACGTCGAAATTAGTACATGTGATTAAGAATTCGACCTTAAAGATGCATTACAAAAGCGCGTTCACAACATGGACCTTTTGATTCATGTTTGCCGTGAGCGTTTTAGAAAAGTTTTTGGAACAATAAATTTCCAATTCACCCACGAGCATGAAAGCCACCCGAAAAATACATACGCCAAATCAACCGCCACGAGAAAAATCTTTCCCTTGAAATCGAGCGCATTCCCGATCGGACTAGAATGTGCTCCTGCAAAGATGACTATAAACCAAAGCGGAACACTTATACCTACGATCAAAGCAAAAAGCGCGATGGCAAAGCCCGCTCTTGCAAGAACATCCAAAGGCTTGCCATCTCTTACATAGCGAACATAACCGGTTACTATGAGCGCAATCGGTATCGCAATGACCAACAGGCACCAGAAAATAAAGAGCAACGCTTCCATTATTCCCTCTCAAAAACGAAACGGCGCAAGAAAATAATCTCGCACCGTTTTATTTGAATGTAAAGGTTTTGTTAGACGTCCAAATTACGAACATCGAGCGCATTGTCTTCGATGAATTTGCGTCGCGGTTCGACCTGATCGCCCATCAAGACCGTGAAAATTTCGTCGGTTTCCACGGCGTCTTCGATTCTCACCTGAAGCAAAGTCCTCTTTTCGGGATTCATAGTTGTTTCCCAAAGCTGTTCCGGATTCATTTCGCCGAGACCTTTATAACGCTGAATCGTCAGATCCTTTTTTGCGGCGGTTAAAATTCTTTCGAGTAGTTCATCGCGCGTAGCTATCTCTTCCGAATTCCCGTTTTCGCCGACGATAAACGGCGCAGCCAATTCCGCTTCGAGAATACCTTTTAGCTCGACCGCTTTTTGAAATTCGACCAGGCTTGCCAAATTCCAGTCAAACAAAATCGGCGAAGTCCCCACGATAATTTGAAGCTCCGCGAGTCCGTGTTCCTCATCGCGCAATAGTTCCGTTTTGTAACCCGCTTTTGCAATCTTACCTTCGATCGCGGCGATCATTTCCTCGCTCTCAAAAACTTCGCGAAGCTTCATCTTCTTTTTAGTCAAAACTCCATCTTTTCCATTAAAGGCATCAAGAATGGTGTTAAGCAAATTCACGTCGTTTCCAACTCTTCGCGAAAAACGACCGCGATAGCGATTGAATTCTACGCATTGCTCCAGAAGTTTCGAAAGCTCTTTTCCTTCATGTTTCTTTTTAAGCGAGGGAGAAGTTACCTCAACGTCGTTTGTCGCCATGCGCATCAGATAGCGAAGCATCTGACCTTCGTCTTTGATGTATTCTTCTTTTTTACCTCGCTTAACTTTGTAGAGCGGCGGTTGCGCGATATAAACGTGTCCCGCTTCCACAAGCTGTGGCATTTGGCGATAGAAAAACGTGAGCAACAAAGTTCTGATGTGCGATCCATCGACGTCCGCATCCGTCATCAAACAAATTTTGTGATAGCGAAGTTTTGAAATATCGAAATCTTCACTACCGATTCCGGTTCCCAATGCGGTAATCAGCGCTCTGATTTCCCCGTGACCGATCATCTTGTCAAAACGCGCGCGTTCTACGTTTAAAATTTTTCCTTTGAGTGGAAGAACCGCCTGATTTTTGCGATCGCGTCCTTGCTTCGCGCTACCGCCGGCGGAATCGCCTTCAACCAGATATATCTCGGAAAGCATCGGATCCTTTTCCTGACAATCGGCGAGTTTTCCCGGAAGCATCGAGCCGCCCATCGCGCTCTTTCGCACAATTTCGCGTGCCTTGCGGGCAGCCTCGCGAGCGCGCGCGGCATCCAGCGTTTTGCCGACAATTTTCTTCGCTACCGTCGGATTGCGTTCGAAAAAGTCTCCGAGTTTTTCGTTTAGAAAAGATTCTACCGGTCCTTTTACATCGGAATTCAACTTTCCTTTTGTTTGACCTTCGAATTGCGGTTGCGGAAGTTTCACGGAAATCACCGCGACCAAACCTTCCCGAACGTCATCACCGGAAAGCGACGTCTTGAAATTTTTTGCGAGTCCCGAAGACTGTGCGTAGGTGTTTATGGTACGCGTAATCGCCCCGCGAAAACCGGAGAGATGCGTTCCGCCATCAACCGTATTGATGTTATTTGCGAATGAATAAACCTTTTCGTCGTAACCATCGTTGTATTGAATCGCGATCTCAATCGAGAGATTGTCGTTTACAACTTCGAAGTAGAGCGGATCATCGTGAATCGGACTTTTGTTTTTGTTTAGATGCTTTACAAATTCCGCTATCCCGCCCTTGTAATAAAACTCGTGTGACTTGGCTTCCTCATCGCGTTCGTCCGTGATGAAAATTCGAATTCCTTTATTAAGAAATGCTTTCTCGCGAAGTCGCTCTGAAAGTTTTTCGAAGCTGAAAATGGTGGTATCGAAAATCTGATCGTCAGGCTTAAAGGTAATTTTGGTTCCGCGCCGGGTCGTTTTTCCTGTCTGCTTTAGCGGGGCTTTTGCGATACCGCGTTCATATTCCTGCTCGAAGGTTTTTTCGTCGCGCCAAATTTCGAGCTTCAACCACTCCGACAAGAAATTCACGCAACTTACGCCAACTCCATGAAGCCCGCCTGAGACTTTATAGGAATTCGAATCGAACTTTCCGCCCGCATGCAAAATCGTCATCACGACTTCGGCAGCTGAGCGACCTTCTTGTTTATGAATGTCGGTAGGAATTCCGCGACCGTTGTCCACGACCGTCACAGAATTGTCCATGTGAATCGTGACTTCGATCTTGTCGCAATATCCTGCGAGAGCTTCGTCAACCGAGTTATCGACGACCTCGTAAACGAGATGATGGAGACCTATTTCTCCGGTTGAACCGATATACATCGCGGGTCGTGTGCGGACCGCCTCGCGCCCTTCTAAAACGGTGATCGAATCCGCACCGTATTCTGTTTTCGCCTTAGCCAAGTTAATACCTCTTGAGAATGAAAATATGTTGCCAAACAAAAGATTATTTTACCCCATTTTTGCTTATTTTGACAGTCCGCCGGGAGTCGCCAAAACGTCAAAAATTCAGGCATTTGGGAACAAATTCGCGTAGCCGGACTCTAAAGCAAACAAGGACGAAAATTTGCGTCCTCGAAAATGGATTTGGCACCGCATGAAAGAGAGGAAAAACTATGTTTGAACAAATGATCGAATCAAGAAATTCCCGTGCCGAGCGCACGAGAATGGCGCGTTTCTTTATGCCGGTGTCAATTGTTGTGATGGCAATGCTGACCTTTGGTTTAACTTACAGCCTTTTCGCATACACGCTGATGATCGGCGAGGAGAATCTGGACTTTGCGCGTCTGGTCGCGCCGGTGGACATAAGCCCCGCACCTCCCGATACGGAAGTTTCCCGAAACGCAAATTCTCCAGGCGCGTCGAACGTCCAAAGCGCTCGGCTATCGCAAAGAGTGTTTTCTAGTATTGATCGTCCGACTTCCAAGCCGTCCGCGGATTTGGTGGGCAAGCAGATTCCCACCTTCGGATTTAATCCGCGCAATACGGGCGAGCTTGGTCCAAATGCGGGGACGTCGCGATTGGGTAAGGGAAATGTAAATTCGGAACCCGAACGTGAAAGCGGGTTAGAACGTCGTCCGGTGCAAAATCTCGCGAACGAGATTCCGCCGCCCGTTAAAAGTCCGAAGCCAAAGCCGGTCGTTAAATCAAAAGGCGTGATCAACGGGTTCGCGAAGGAACTCATAAAGCCACGTTATCCGGAGTCGGCGAGAGCAATACGTCTGACCGGACAAGTCCAGGTGCAGGTGACGCTCGACGAAGACGGGAATGTAATCGACGCACATGTGATTAAGGGACACGGTCTGTTTCGCGATTCCGTTCTCGCTGCTGCCCGCGCTACAAAGTTCACGCCGACTTTTCTTTCGGACCAAAAAGTGAAGGTTACCGGTGTGATCATCTACAACTTCAACGGATAAAGCTCCGCTCGCTATCGCCCCGCAAATCGGGACGCGTCTGAAGGGTAAGTACTTTCAACTTTGCCGCCGGAAACGGTGAACAAATTCGCGTCCCGCCCAAATCTTTCGACAAAACTCTCTTTTGAAGTCGTTACAAATGTCTGAGTTTTCCCGTGAAGGAATTCCAGCAATGGCGCGATTCTCTTGTAATCGAGTTCCGAATCAATATCGTCAAGAAGAAAAACCGGATATTCGTTATTTTGTGCAAAATAAACACCCAGATTTGCGAGAATCAAACTGAGGAGCGCGCTGCGCTGCTGTCCTGCGGAACCAAATTTCTTCAGTTCATGTCCATCAAATAAAATTTCGAGTTCATCGCGATGCGTTCCTATCAAGGCGCGCCCGGTTATCAGTTCCGCCTGAACGCGCAACTTCAGCCGCTCTGAAAGCAAGGCTGAAAAATCACTTAGGTCGCCTTTTCCTTCAAGCGATGAAATGTATCGCACAGAAATTTCTTCTTTGCCGAATAATTTCGTTTGAAGGTGTTCGCGAAGCCGCTCAATAAATCGAACGCGCGATTTATAAATGCGCGTCGCATGTTCCACCAATTGCGAATTCCACGGTTCGAGGAGTTCTTCCGTTTTGGCTAGCGAATATTCCTTTTCTTGTGCAGTCTGCAAAAGCGAATTTTTTTGCGTGATGACGCGATTGTAATCCGCTAACGTCTGGAGATACGCAGGATAAATTCCAACAATTCCGCCATCCAAAAACTTCCGACGGGCATCGGGAGCGCCGCGAATCACCTCAAGCGAATCTGCGTTGAAAACGATTGCGCCAAGCTCGCTCAGGTAACGCGTCAGCGGTTCGCGTTTTCCATTCACAGTAAACGATCTCGTTCCGGCTTGTAACGTAACTTGAAGTTGATGTTGGATCTCTGCTGATCTATTCACGATGCCGCGGACAAACGCCATTTCTTCTTTGAATCGGATTGCTTCAATCAAACGCGAGGCGCGAAAGGATTTGGTCGTCGCAAGTAGATACATCGCTTCGAGCCAATTGGTTTTTCCTTGTCCGTTTTCGCCCGAGAAGATGTTCAGATTCCGACCAAAAGACAATTTGCCTTCAAGATTACGGAAGTTCAGAACTTCGAGCGACTCAAGAAACATTTGGAAAGTTTAGCATAGTGCGACTTGCGGTTTTTTTATGAAATTGCGGGCGATTAATCGTTTTTATAGTTAGAAACACCGCGTTTCCCCTAGCGCGTCTCAACTTCCCGCCTTTGGAGTAACAATGCGAATCATCTCAGCCATTTTTCTTGGTCTCATATTGGTTTTTTCCGTTTTTAGCCAGCAAACAAAACTTCCTGCAACGAATTTTACCGCCACGACAATTGACGGCGAGGAATTCAGTCTTCAAGACTTGCGCGGTTATGTTGTGATCATCACTTTTTGGTCAACGAAATGTCCGATTTGTGTTTCAGAAATTCCGAACCTCAACGAACTCGCACAGAAATACAAAGACAAGGATGTCGTGTTTTTAGCCATCTCGATGGAAAACAAAGCCAAGCTGGATTCTTTTCTCGTTAAAAAGCCGTTTGATTTTGTGGTTGTACCCGATGGATTCGGAGTTCTTTACCAATATGGCGATAAAGACTCGAAGGGAAATTTAAACATGGGATATCCGGGACACTTTCTCCTGAATCAAAAAGGCGAAATCGAACTGAAAACCGGCGGCTGGGAGAAAACGGCTCTTTTAGAGTCAAATATTGAGCGTCTGCTTTCGCCTACCGTTACTATAGCTGCGGCGAAACCAAGGTAGTTTTTGTGTGATATCAGATGTTGCGCTATATTCTTACTTCTTCGTTGACTGCGGAGAGGTAGCATAATTGGTAATGCAGTAGTCTTGAAAACTACCGCCCGCAAGGGCTTGCAGGTTCGAGTCCTGTCCTCTCCGCCATTCGCTTTTGGATAATTTCGGCTATCAAGTAACGCTTGATAGCTTTTTGTTTTTGACGCGATTTTGAATCGTTGGCATTTTTCATACCCAATTCTTCATTTTCGTTCTAAGATTCGGCATTCAACTTCAAAGATTTGCCTTCTTGTCCAATTTCATCTTGCGCAAATTTCCCATTTTGAACTATTCTCTATCGAAACTGAATGACGATTCATTCATCGCAATAATTGATGCGATTTGCGAAAGCGAGAAGCCTCAATTACGCGGAGAGCTTTAAAGGATTTATGGGGAGGACTATGCGTTCAAACGGAACCGGTCGTGCCGTTTCTATCGATAAGCGAGACGCGATTTTGCGTGCGGCAATTTGTGTCTTTGCTAAAAACGGCTACTTCAATTCGAAGGTTGCCGATATTGCCAAAGAAGCTGGTATCGCGGATGGGACCGTTTATCTTTACTTCAAAAGCAAGGATGAAATTCTTCATTCCGTATTTGACCGGATGATGGAGGAATTTATTTCGGAGGGACGCGCCGAACTCGCGCCGATTGTAAAAGCGAGTGACCGCTTGCGCCGAATTGCACAGTTGCATTTGGAAAAACTTGGGGCGGACCGTGATTTGGCTATCGTATTTCAGGTAGAACTGCGCGGTTCAACTAAGTTTATGCAAGAGTTTTCCGCCGCCGGATTCGCGGAATACCTGGACATAATTCGTCAAACAATTTCCGACGGGCAAAAAACAGGAATTTTCCGCAAAGGGTTGAACGCGACTATTTGCGCGAAGATTTTGTATGGCGCCCTTGATGAAATGGTTACGAATTGGATTTTGTCGAAGAAAGAATATGCTCTTGCGCCGATGGCAGATAAGGTTCTTGAAGTGATTTTCGAGGGAATGCTCACGGAAGCAGCGACTTGAGATATTTGGCGCCGACGCAAATCCTTAAACATGACTACGCAAATTCAAAATTTCGCGGACCTTCGGCACAAGGTGACGAGAACTCCTCTTGCCTCCGATGAGCCAATAACTCTTACCGGACTCTTTCGGAAAGCGGCAGCCGATCGAAGTCGCCGCGACGCTCTAAATTTCAAATCAGGAAATGAATGGAAATCTATCTCATCGGAAAAAATGATCTCCCGGATCGAGAGGATTGCCCTGGGACTTTACTCACTTGGTATCCGCAAGGGAGATCGGGTCGCGATACTTTCCGCGAATTCTCCCGAGTGGACTTTGACCGATGCCGCCTGTCAGTTTATTGGTGCGATCGACGTTCCGATTTACACAACCCTAGCTCCATCCTCAATTGAATACATTCTCAAAGATGCCGGCGCGCGAATTCTCGTCATCGAGAATCAGACAATTTTTGAACGCCTGCAAAACGAACTGAACCGTTGTTTTGCAATCGAGCGTTTTATTTTTTTCGATCCGGTGGGAGTCAACAACCGACGTTCGATGTCGCTCGCGGATTTGGAGATTATTGGTTTTGAGTATTTGAAGAAACATAAAAATTTATTGGGCGAGATTTCACAAACCATCCAAACCGACGATATCGCGACGCTGATTTACACTTCCGGGACCACCGGCGATTCAAAAGGCGTGATGCTCTCCCACGCGAATTTAATTTCCAATGTCTTAGACGCCGGCGCAGACTTCGCGATGTCGCCCAATGATATTGCGCTCTCGGTCCTTCCGCTCTCACACGTATTCGAACGAACAGGAATGTATCTCTATATCTGGAACGGTATGGCGGTCTATTACGCCGAGTCGATTGAAAAGGTGCCGGACAATTTACGCGAAGTTCGGCCGACGATTTTCGTTGGTGTTCCCAGAATTTTTGAAAAGGTTTATTCGCGCGCAAAAGAGCGTTCGGCGAGTCAGAGTCGACTTAAGGAACGAATTTTTGATTGGGCGATTTCGGTCGGAAAAGACTATGCATTTCGAAACGAACATCGCGAAGCGGTTCCGCGTTTATTGGGGATGAAACAGCTCGTCGCCGACCGCCTCGTCTTTTCGAAATTTCGCGAATTCTTCGGCGGAAGACTTCGAATGTGCATTACCGGTGGCGCCGCTTTATCGGACACTATCGCATACATTTTTAATGGCGCCGGAGTTGCAATAATGCAGGGTTACGGATTAACCGAAACTTCGCCGGTGATTTCTACAAATACTCCCGCAGCCGCAAGAGTCGGCACGGTCGGACGCCCGATTCGCAACGTTCAGGTTCGAATCGCGGCTGATGGCGAGATCGAAGTAATCGGTCCGAATGTGATGCACGGCTACTTCAATAAGCCGGAGGCTACCCGTGAAGCTTTTTCCTCAGACGGTTGGTTCCGCACGGGCGATATCGGAGAACTCAATGGTGATGGTTTTCTTAAAATCACCGACCGAAAAAAAGAACTTTTTAAGACGTCAGGTGGAAAATACATTGCACCGGCGCCGATCGAACAGATGCTGAAAGCTTCGCGGTTTGTAAATCAGGTAGTGCTCGTAGGTAATGAGTGCAAATTCCCGGCGGCATTGATTGTTCCGAACTTTGAGCCCTTGGAGAGCTACGCTCATTCAAAAGGAATTGAATTTAAGAGCCGCAGAGACTTAATTAACCATCCACGCATCGTCGACCTCTTCGAACGTCAGACGGAAAAATACACTCACGGAATTGCGCAGTATGAAAAAGTAAAAAAGATTGCCTTGTTGGAAAATGAGCTGACGGTGGAATCGGGCGAGCTCACTCCTACGCTTAAAGTGCGACGAAGAATCGTTGATGAAAAGTATCGTGATGTGATCCGGCAAATTTATCGCGACGCTGAAAGAAAATAGAGACCGTAAACAATCAATGTCGTTTACAGTCTCTACTCAAATTAAGATCCGCGTAAGTTAGTAAAGCACCCGCTGCGGTAAGGCACCCGAAAAACTCCTCGCGCCGCCGGTTACCAGCTCGAGTATCGTTTGCTGAATACTCTTCTTTGATTTATCGACGACGATAATATCCTCGGGCTCGAGAATGATGTCTTTTCTGGCGCCGGATTTAATTTCGTTAAAGTTTACCGCGATCGTTTCCCGTTCTTTCGAATTCGCTTTCAATCTTTGAATACTGATGTTTTTGGTTTTCGCTTCGCGGCTAAAACCTCCCGCGCGCGCGACCGCCTCGGTCAACGTCAAACCGTTTTCCGGAATATTGATTGCCTTTAGCGCCGTCACTTCGCCGATGACATAAACATTTGCAGCTTTTTGAACAACGATAATGTCGCCCGGAAAAATCGCCGGGTTCGACTCATCGCGCCCTTGTCTTACGCTGGTGAGACTGTACAACCGCGATGGAACATCCAAACCTGAACCGGTTTCCGCCTTCCAATCACTAACCTCGCTCGCTTCAGCACACAATGGCGCTTGAGTGCGAAACAACTGAATCATTCCGCCGGATTTTTCGGTTACACCACCCGCGAATGAAAGCAGTTCTAGCAGTCGGGTTTTTCGGGTAAGGGTTACTTGTTGTTGCTGGCGAACTTCGCCATAGATCGTTGCAGGCGGTCGGCTCTTTCGGGCAGTAACTCTTACACTAACTTGCGGGCTTCGAACAAATTTGCCAATGAGTTTAGTTACATCGGCACGCAATTCCCTTTCGCTTTTACACATTGCGTTAACCGGTTTATCGAAAAACGGTACTTCAATGTTTCCATCTTCATCGACCGTTGCAACAAAATCGAATTGCTGTTCGCCAAGAACCTTTCCCGTAATTTCATCCCCGGGACCAATAAGATAGTTAACTACAGCCGGAGCGGGCTCTTGCGAAAAAGCCTTAAATGCGAATAAACACATCAAAAATAACAAACTAGAACTTCTTTTCATTTCGATAAATCTCTTTCAGTGAATGCAGGTTAGATTAACGCGAACGGGCATATGATTCAAATGTTTGATGGCTTTTGCCCTTTCCGAAACCGCGGCTTTGATGAGCCATCAAGGTACCGCGGTTGCCATCCAAATACACGAAAAACAGCGATAAAATCAACAATATGTTGACAACTTTGCAATTGCCAAGTAATTTCAACAACATAAGATAAAAAATCGGCAACAAGCCCGCAGTTATAGCTTTTTTGTGAAAAGTGCCTCCAACCAACGCTTTGTTTTTTTCCGACGTCCGCTTCAGTTTTTGGCGGACGTAATAGTCTTGTGTTCCGCGTTCTTTTTGGCGTATTTGTTGCGTTTGGATTTCCGTCTGAATGAATACAATTTAGACAATGCGCTAAATCAAATTCCTTTCGTAGTATTCGTTCAATTCTCCGCGCTTTACCTAGTCGGCGCATATTCAATACTCTGGCGCTACGTAAGTCTCGAGGACATAAAAGTTTTTCTAAAAGCGGCGGCAGTATCAGCGGTGGTTTTACTACTCGTTCGTTTACTGCTTTCACCCGAACGCTTTATTCGCTGGCAAGTTCCCCTTTCCGTAATTGTCATGGACACGGGACTCGCATTCGCCGGACTTCTCGGACTGCGGGTGCTTCGTCGTTTTGCTTACGAGCTTCGCGAAAAACGAAGATTTGACTTCACGAAAAAACCCCGAAAAAGAAAAGCGACGCTGTTTGTAGGCGCCGGAAGAATCGGCGCAGCCGCAGTGAAAGAGGTAGTGGGACGTCGGGATACGGAGTTCGACGTAAAAGGTTTTATCGATGATGATCGCCAAAAGAAAGGCGGAAGCGTAGGCGGAATTCGCGTCTTGGGAACGACTTCTGATTTGGCGCGGCTGGTCGATGAACTGAATGTTGATCATGTTGTGATCGCAATGGACAACGTGAAAGGCAAAGAGATCCGGCGGGTTCTGGATATTTGCCGGACGATTCCGGTGAAGGCGCAAATTGTTCCGAGTCTCAATGAGATTATTCACGGACGCATAAACGTAAGCCGAATTCGCGACGTTCAAATTGAAGATCTTCTGAGACGCGATCCGGTGGAGCTCGATACCGATAACCTCCACGAATTTTTGAGTGATAAAACAATTCTCGTTACCGGCGCAGGCGGTTCGATCGGTTCGGAATTGGTTCGGCAGGTTGCGAATTTCGATCCTAAGAAAATCCTATTAGTCGAACGCGCGGAATTCGCATTGTTTCAGATCGAACGCGAGCTCGCGAATGGTTACGACATTAATTTTGAACCTCTCGTTGCTGACATTTCCGATGCGCCGCGGATGCGCGAAATTTTCGCGAATCACAGACCTGACATTATTCTCCACGCCGCCGCTCACAAACATGTGCCGCTAATGGAGAAGAATTCCTGTGAGGCGATTAAAAATAATATCTTCGCTACTCAGTTCATAGCCGAACTCGCAGGCGAATTTGGCGCCGATGCGTTTGTGCTCATATCAACTGATAAAGCGGTTAATCCTTCGTCGATCATGGGCGCTTCCAAGCGCATGGCAGAAATAGTCTCGCAGAATCTGAGTAAGAAATTTTCAACGCGCTATATGGCGGTGCGTTTTGGGAATGTGCTTGGCTCCGCCGGATCAGTCGTTCCAATTTTTCAGGAACAGATAAAACGCGGAGAAGCAGTTACGGTAACCGATCCGAAAATGACCCGCTATTTTATGACCATTCCCGAAGCCTCGCAGCTGGTTCTTCAAGCCGGGGCAATCGGAGGCGGGGGAGAAATTTTCATTCTCGATATGGGCGAACCGGTAAAGATTTTAGAACTCGCGGAAGATGTAATCCGACTTTCCGGTCTGAAACCGTATGAAGACGTTGATATTGTTTTTACCGGTGTGCGTCCCGGCGAGAAACTTTTCGAAGAGCTGGAAATCAGCGGCGAGAATCTTCTGAAAACGCGTCATCCCAAAATTTATATCGGAAAGATTGCGACCTACACGTCGGCGCAGGTCGATGAAATGAATTCTCATTTGCGAAGCGCCGTCGAAGAACAAAGCGACGAAACGATTCGCGGCGTTTTCAATCGTTTTCTTCCAGAAGCCAGAATTGATTCAAACGAAAAGATGAACATCTCAACCCTGAATGATTCCGCCCGGACGAAATCCGCCTCGGCGATTCAAAGCACTCAAAGCTAGAAATTCTTTCAAACGCATTTCGATTCAGAAAATCTTTTATGGCGATTTTAGTAACAGGCGGTGCCGGATATATCGGAAGCGTAGCGGTCGAGGATTTGCTTTCGAAAGGCGAAGAAGTTGTCGTAGTGGATAATCTCGTCTATGGGCATCGGGCAGCGGTCAGTTCTTCAGTTCCCTTTTACGAAGGCAATATCGGCGATAGCGGTCTCATTTCGAAAGTTCTCACCGAACACAAAATTGACGCGTGTATGCACTTTTCGGCTTACGCATACGTTGGCGAATCGGTCGAGAAACCGGAAATTTATTTTGAGAATAATGTTGAACAATCCATCCGGCTTTTAGCGTCTCTCAAAAATCACGGCGTACGGAAATTTGTTTTTTCGTCAACCTGCGCGACGTATGGCGAACCGCAACTCATTCCGATTGACGAAACGCATCCGCAAAAACCGACGAATCCTTACGGCTGGACAAAGTTTATGGTCGAGCGGGTTTTGGAAAGCTACGCTGCCGCTTACGATTTCAAATTCATAGCGCTGCGCTATTTCAATGCTTGCGGCGCGACTGAAAAACATGGCGAGCATCACGACCCCGAAACGCATTTGATTCCGCTGGTGCTTGATGCGGCACACGGAAAAATTCCCTTCGTTTCGATTTTTGGCGATGATTATCCAACGCCTGACGGCACGGCAATTCGCGATTACATACACGTTTCCGATTTGAGCCAGGCGCATCTTCTCGCGCTTGAACATCTGCGAAATTCTTCAACGTCGGAATTCATTAATCTCGGAAACGGAAATGGCTATTCGGTAAAAGAAGTGATCGAGACCGCGCGAAAAGTTACCGGCATAGAAATCGAAGCGCGAATAGCACCTCGTCGTGCGGGCGATCCGGCGCGTCTCGTCGCGAACGCAAAAAAAGCGCATGAAGTTTTGAAATGGAAACCGCAATTTGAAAAATTAGAAACGATTATCGAAAGTGCGTGGAACTGGAGTAATAAAAATCCGCGTGGATACGAATAGTTTCTTTCTCGTTGAATGAACTTATGACTCAATCGCAGCGCGCAAAAAAAAGAATTTCGCAAAAGGCGGCGAGCTTTACCGAATCGGTAATTCGCGAGATGACTCGCGAAGCTCTTAAACACGGCGCCGTAAATCTCGGTCAAGGTTTTCCGGATTTCGCCGCGCCCGAAGAGATCAAACGCAAAGCGATGGAAGCGATCGCCGCCGACAAGAATCAGTATGCGATCACTTGGGGAGTAAAGGATTTTCGCGATGCGATTGCCGCAAAATCGAAATGGTTTCTCGGAATCGATGTTGATCCCGAACGGGAAATCACGGTCACATGCGGTTCGACTGAAGGAATGATCGCAGGAATGCTGGCGACTGTTGACGTCGGCGAAGAAGTTATTGTTTTCGAGCCTTTTTACGAAAACTACGCGCCGGACGCGATTCTTTCGGACGCGACTCCGAGACACGTCGCTCTCTGTCAAAAAGAAGATGGTTGGTATTTCGACAAAGAGGAACTTCGCGCTGCGTTCAATCAGAAAACCAAAGCGATAATTTTGTGTAATCCGAATAATCCGACCGGAAAAGTTTTCACCCGCGATGAACTCGAATTCATCGCCGAACTCTGTAAAGAATTTGATGTGATCGCGTTCACTGATGAAATTTATGAACACATTATTTATGGAACGCCGGCTTCCAGCCGGCAATATTGCGGCGATCATTCACACATTTGCTTGGCAACGCTCGATGGAATGCGCGAACGAACTGTAGTCGTGAATTCGCTTTCGAAAACTTATTCGGTAACGGGTTGGCGCGTCGGTTGGTGTATCGCGCCGCCGGATATTTCTTCGGCAATAAGAAAGGTGCACGATTTTCTGACCGTCGGCGCGGCGCATCCGCTGCAGGTGGCGGGCGCATTTGCTTTGGACTTTCCCAAAACTTATTACGACGATCTGCAAAAAGAATATCAGCATAAACGCGATTTCATTTTTCCGGTATTGAGAGATGCGGGCTTCGGATGTGTCGCGCCCGAAGGCGCGTATTACGTAATGTGCGATATTTCGAAATTCGGATTTGCAGACGACATCGATTTCACCAAGTATCTGATACGCGAAATCGGTGTCGCGGTCGTTCCCGGTTCTTCTTTCTATAACGACAAATCGCTTGGATCGCAACAGGTTAGATTTTGCTTCTGCAAAAAAGATGAGACACTGCAAGCCGCTGCCGAGCGTTTGCTGAAACTCCCTACGAAAATTTGACCGATACCAAAAGCAACCAATGATTTTTTTGATGCAACCTATCTAATGTAGAAAACGTATTGGCTACAGACTCGGTTCGAAATAATTCAAAATATTTGGAGGTTCTATGATTCGTAAGATTGCGATGCTGTTGTCGCTACCACTTGTATTTGCTTCGTTTACATTTGCACAGGAAATGCCGTCACCGGAAAGAGGAATTGAAAGGCGGGTGCAAATTTTCATGGGCGATGGTGGAAGTTATTTGGGTGTTCAACCGGCAGAGGTCACGAAAGAAAATTTTTCCAAGTTCGGTCTCAAAGATGTTCGCGGCGTTGCTATCGAAAAGGTTTTGGAGAATTCACCAGCGGCGCAAGCAGGACTGCAGAACGGCGATGTGATAACGCGGATAAACGGCGATGAAATTTCGAGCACGCGAAAACTCATGCGAGTTATCGGCGAAATTGCACCCGATCATCAGGCGCGCCTGAGTATCGTGCGCGGCGGAGGCGAGAAAGAAATCTCCGTAACGATGGGAAAACGCCCGACGCCGAAATTCGAACCGGGCAATTTCAACATGCGCGTTCCCTTGGTTGAAATGCCGGACGACATGGATGCACCGGACATGGAAGAGTTCCGCGGACCGATGCGCTTTCCGGCTCCTGAAGGAGAGGAAAAAGTTCTTGTTTGGCACGGAACGAACCAACGTCAAATTGGTGTTGGAGTTTCTCCGCTTACGAAGCAGCTCGGCGAGTTTTTTGGCGTTGCCGACGGAAAAGGTCTGTTGGTTAACGATGTGAAAGAAAATTCCGCCGCGGCAAAAGCAGGAATTCGAGCGGGCGATGTGATCATCGAAGCTGATGGAAAAGCAATCGCGGGAATGCACGATCTCATCATGGCGATCAACGAAAAGAAAGAAGGCGAAATTGCTCTTACCATCATGCGCAACAAAGATCGCAAGACAATTCGCGTAACTCCGGAAAAATCTTCGGAGAAGGTGCCGAATGATTCCAAAGAAATTCGAATCATTGAAAGGAATGAAAACTCATCGACTCCGCGGGCGCCGAAACCGCCAACTCCGTTAGTTAATGCTTTTGGAAGCCCGCGTGTTTTGTAGGCAAATTACCCAGTGCGATATCGACACTCCGAGATCAAAAGCCGTCGGACAAAGTCCGGCGGCTTTTTATCTTTCGATTGAGGATTGGATTTGAACTGCAAAAGGAAACTTGCTGAGCGGAAACGCGTAAGGCATCTTTGGGGTGCAACGATGAACGTTAACTTAAGCACAAGAATTTTTTGCGCAATCGCTGTCGCCGCACTTTCAGGCTGCGTCAATTCAATGCCGCAGAATTCGGCGAATCCGATTTCGCGTGAGGTAAACCCAACCGCAATTTATTCCAAGCCGGAGATTCTCGGAACGATTGACTCAAGCGAAATAACGGAGAGCAGCGGAATTGTGGCATCGCGCTGCAACAAAGATATTTTCTGGACGCACAACGACTCCGGAAAAGGAGCGTTTATCTATGCTTTGGACGAAACCGGAAATCGTCTCGGGACCTGGCGCGTATCCGGCGCGAGGAATCGGGATTGGGAAGATATTGCAGCCTACAAAGATTCATCGGGCAAATGTTTTCTCTTCATTGGCGATACCGGAAATAATTGGGACACGAAAGCCGAGGCGAGAATCTACAAGTTTCCCGAACCGTCTGTTGTCGCAAATAATTCGACCAAGACAAACCCGCTCCCGACGGAAGAACCGACCGAATTCAAATTCAGCTATGCTGAAGGAAGTCATGACGCAGAGACTCTACTGGTTCATCCGAAAACCGGTGATATCTATGTCATAACCAAACGTCTGATCGGAGCCGCGTCTATTTACAAAATTCCATACAACAGCGTCTTCGCCAAGATCGGAAAAACAATCACTCCGGTAGAACTGAATAAACTCTCCGATATTTCGGTTCCGATGTTTCCCGATGGACTATTAACCGGCGGCGATATTTCTCCCGATGGAAAACGATTGGTGATTTGCGATTACTTCAGCGCCTATGAATTAACCCTTCCTGACAATGCCAAAGATTTTGATGAAATTTGGAAAAGCGAATTTACGCAAATCGACCTCGGACCGCGTGAACAAGGCGAAGCAATTTGCTATTCAGCCTACGGAAATTCGATCTTCGCGACCAGCGAAAAGAAAAACTCTCCAATGATTCGGGTTATTCGAAACTCAACATCTTGACTCTTTAACTCAGCGGGCGTATGAATTAGCTTCATAAGGCAAGATAAATCCGTTGTAAGCAAAGATTGTGGAGCGCGACGCCAACAAGACGGTACGAATCTGCCCCCCGAAGTTCAGACAATGTGAACTAAGCAAGTGCGTCCGCTTCCCCGTCTTATCTTTGTTTTTTCCAAAACAGATTAGGAGAGACTCTGATGAAACATATCGTATTGATATGCCTTCTCGCCCTTGCGCAAGCATCGGCGGCATTTGGCATGTGTTCCGAAGCGGAAATGAAAAATCTTGAAGCATTCGATCGCGCATGGGGCAATGCCGGACAGTCCGGTGATCGTGCCGCGCTTATGAATATTTACGCGGATGATTATGTCGGCTTTCCCGGTATGCAAAACAAAATGCAAACCATCGAAGGAACGATGAAGCAAGCAGCGGAAATTAAAGCGAATCCGCAAATGGCTGACAACTTGACGCACGATTCATACACGATTTCTTGCACACCAAACTCGGCCACGATTGTCCATCGCAATATTGTCACGACAAAATCCGGCGCCGGCGGAAAAGAAGAAACCTTCTGGTCTCGCAGCATTCACTTTCTCGAAAAGCGAAACGGCAAATGGCAAGTCGTAAGCAATGCCGGTCACGCAATGGACGACTACATGATACTCGGCTATCTGGAACACGATTGGAACAATGCCGGAATAAAGAAGGACAAGTCATGGTTCGAAAAATACTTCGCAGCTGATTACTCCAGTGTCAGCAGTAGAGACGGAAAAATTTTCAATAAGGAACAAGACATCGCGTCATTAAGCGATCCGGGCGGCGATGATTGGGCGGAGCTTTCGGAAATGAATATTCGGATTGACGGAAAAATGGCCATAGTCACTGGCGTAAACCATGTAAAAGGAAAGGATGATAAGGGCGTGGCTTACGACCGAAAGATCCGCTTTACGGATACATGGGTCAAACGCGACGGACTATGGCAGGTAGTCGCAACGCAAGGAACAAGAATGCCATGACCGAATCAAGCGGCCACATTCGCGATCTAAATTAACTGATGAAAAATCGGGCGGGCTGTCGCTAAGAGATTCGGCGACGGCCTGAATTTCCTTCGTCAAGCAATTTTCAAAAAAGGAGAACGTTTATGAGAAGACTTTTTTTCGTTTCGGCGATGATCGTTTCGTCGCTGATTTTGGTTTCGTGCGAAAATCCGCCGAGCAGTAATGCAACAAACAAAGCCATGAATATGGCCAGCAATATGGCAGGTAATATGGCGAATATGATGACAAATGCCGCCGCGCCTGCCACCAGTGCGAATGCCGAAGCGGACATCAAGAAAATGCTCAATGATATTTCAATCGCGCTGAGCAAAAACGACGCCGATGCGATGGATAAGATCTATGCCGCGGATTATTCAATTATCAATCAAGACGGCTCGATGCAGACACGCGCAGAACGTCTGGCAAGTATTAAATCCGGCGATATCAAATACTCATCGATCTCCTTCAGCGACATTAACGTCCGCACCTACGGCGATACGGCGGTCGTCAATGCCGTTGCCAACATCAAGGCGACCAGCAAAGGCAAGCCGATCGAAGGAAAAATGCGCGTCAGTTCGGTCTGGGTCAAAGGCAAAGACGGTTGGCGACAGGTTAACGCGCAGACAACAACCATGAGCGAACCCGCAAAAACCGATGAAGCCAAGAAAGACGACGCGAAATAGTAAGGTGAGGATACGAAGTAGAAGTTAAGAAAAGCATTGCGAAGTTTACGTGCTTTTAGGCGAGCAGCAGTTGCTCATCGATGCGGCAACCGAAGTTTTTGCTCGAAACAAGCATCTCTTCAAAACAGAATGGAGAAAATTATGAAAATGTCCCTTTGGATCTCTTTGGCGCTTATCTTTTCTTTGATGTTTCTGGTCTCGTGCGAGAGCGCGCCCACGACTACCGGCAACGCAAAACCGGCAAATGCTCCGGCAGCCAATGTGCTCGCAAATGCCGCCACCGCTACTGCAACCAGCAGCGCAACTGCGGAAGCTGACATAAAGAAATTGATCGAAGATCTTTATGCGGCGCTGGGCAAGAACGATACTGCGGCGCTCGAAAAATATTACGCCGATGATTATGTGTTTGTGAGCAGCGAAGGCGGAATGATGACGAAGGCGGAAAGATTGGCACAACTAAAATCCGGCGAACTTAAGATGCTTTCGCTTACACACGAGGCTCCGAAAATTCGTGTGTATGGCGACACGGCGGTCGCGAACATAAAGTTCACGCAGAAATTCTCGTTGAACGGAAAAGAAACGAGCGGATCCGGTTCAACGACGGTCGTGTTGGTGAAGTCCAAGGATGGTTGGAAAGTCGTAAACGGACAAGCGACGATGAAAGCGGATGCGAAGTAGACTTTCGCGATATTGCCGATAGCGGCCAAATTCAATTCGCTCGAAGTGACGGCTCTGACGGCAACGTCAGAGCCGTTGTTTATTCGAAAATACGCACATGTGTTGTTCGAACAACTGACGCGACAAAATGAAGTGAGCCTTCGACGAACTAATAAAGCGCGAAACTGTATTCAACAATTTTAACGACGGAAACCGGTTGCCCGTTCTTGGTTTGCGGCAGGAAACGTATTTTTTTTGCATCGATGACCGCCTCTTCGGTTAATCCGTGACTGAGTCGCGTGAGAGGAATTGCGTATATCGTTTTTCCGTCGGCGGAAAACAATACAGCCAATCTCACAGTCCCTTTAACGTCATTTTTTCGCGCTGCGTTCGTATAATTCGCGCGCGCCTTGCTCAAGATTGTTACAGGCGTAACCGTCGGATCGTCGGGCGGGCGCGGAGAATCTGTTCGGGTATCGCGACGCGAAAAATAGCTGAAAAACTTCTGCGCTGCTTCTAGTTCGCTCGAAACCTCATCCAGATTTCCGGCACAGTGCTTTAGACACTCTTCAAGTGTCTCGCCGGATTCTTGTAGATACTGAATTTTTTCGATCGGTTCTGCGCCGTCAGTTACCGACTTTGTAAATTTCCCAATGAACGCCTTCGACTTTAGAAGATAGGCGTCGCGAAAAGTCGGATCAATCCTGATAGCCAATTCCGCGTCACGGAGCGCACCGTCGCTTTCGCCCGACTTCACCGAGATAATCCCTCTCAAGTAAAGTGCTCGTGTATTACTCTTATCGAGTCTGATAGCGTCGCTGAGCAGATCGTTTGCCTTTCCCGTTTTATTCAGGCGAATCCACGCAACAGAAAGATCAGTCTTATACTTTGAACTTTGAGGATTGATTTTCACTGCCTTCTCTAACGCCTTTCGTCCTTCTTTAAGATTTCCCAAGTTAACGAGCGATACGCCCAACAAATTCCACGCATCGGCGTCTTTTGAATTCGATTTGACGTGAGAATTCAGTAGCGCGCTCGCTTTATTAAAATCACGGCGCTCGAACGCGGCAACAGCGCGCTGATAATCAGTTAAGGTATCTTGTGCAATCGCGTTTGAGAAAAATAGCAGAGAAAAAACAAACACAAGAATTAGTGAAGATTTCATCAATATCCTCCAAGCTCGAAATTCTTCCGAATCATAGTTGTCGTAAACCTTGAAATCAAGAAAAAGAGACGAAAGCAACCTCGCTTTCGTCTCTCAAATCACCACGCCTTAGCAAAACGCTTCACCCGCCGGCGCCGTGGCATTTCTTAAACTTCTTTCCCGACCCACAATGACACGGATCGTTTGGTTTTACTTTCGGTTGGTCGCGTTCGTAAGGACGCGCGCGTCTGGCTTCTTCGCCTGCAACTGATGCGCCTTCGTTCGCCGCGGTGTAGGACATCGCCGCCGCTTGTTTTCGCGCGCGCCGACGTTCGAGTCGATTCAGCTCTTCGAGTTCCTGTTGTTCATCTTTTGAAACGATCTCAAGATTGAAAAGCGAACGCGCGGTATTTGTGTCAATGCGATCGAGCATTTCCTGAAACATATCGAAGCTCTGCTTTTTGTATTCGACCAGTGGATCCTTCTGCCCGTAGCCGACGAGTCCGATTCCTTGCTTGAGATGATCAATCGAGAGCAGGTGATCTTTCCACTGCGCATCAATAATATTGAGCATAATAAAACGCTCATAAGCACGAAGCGGTTCAGCGCCAGCCAGTTTTTCCTTCTCCATATACTTCGCGGCGGCAACCTTCCAAATCGCATCTTCGATCTCAAGCGAAGTCATTTTCTTGAAATCTACGCCGCAATCTTTTTCCGGCGAGATCGCATAGATACTCTTGATTTCTGCGGAATAAATTTCCGTGTCCCAAGTATCGGGTGAAGCTTTCGGGTTGAGATAAGTTTCCGTGAGATCGCCAAGAAGGTCTTTCGCAACTCCACGTTCGCCGAGAAGATATTCGCGATGCTCTTTTTCAAACATTAACTGTCGACGAAGCCCGTAAATCGTTTCGCGCTGCTTGTTCATCACATCGTCGTATTTGAGCACGTGTTTTCGCGTTTCGAAGTTTCTCGCTTCGACGGCTTTTTGCGCGCGCTCGATTTGCTTCGAAACGGTTTTCGATTCGATGGCAACTCCATGTTCCATACCGAGCCATTCCATCATCGAGCGAACTTTATCGCCCGCAAAAATGCGCATCAGGTCATCTTCGAGCGACAAAACGAAGCGTGATTCACCGGGATCGCCTTGGCGACCGGCGCGACCTCGAAGCTGATTATCGATGCGTCTAGATTCATGTCGCTCGGTGCCGAGAATATGAAGACCGCCGATCTTTACGACTTCGGCGTGTTCCGCTTCGACGATTCTCTTCGCGGTTCGCAATTCTTCTTCAAACTGTTCTGGGGCTGCTTCATCCGGATTTATTTCTTTCTTCTTTAAAAATTCGCGCGCCATGAATTCCGGATTTCCGCCGAGCAGGATATCGGTTCCACGTCCCGCCATATTGGTCGCGATTGTTACTGCGCCTTTGCGTCCGGCTTGCGCGATGATCTCGGCTTCGCGTTCGTGATATTTCGCATTCAAGACGTTGTGTTTGACGCCCATCTTCCCGAGCATCGAAGCGATTCGTTCGGAGTTTTCGACCGAAACTGTTCCGACGAGAACCGGTTGACCTTTTTCGTGTTTCTCTTTTATCTCTTCTACGACTGCTTCCCATTTCTCCGGCAACGTACGATAAATCACATCCGGATTGTCTTTACGAATCATGTCGCGATTCGTCGGTATCAAAATCACTTCGAGATTGTAAGTCGATTCAAACTCGGCGGATTCGGTTTCAGCAGTTCCGGTCATGCCCGCGAGTTTTTCGTACATACGAAAATAATTTTGCAAAGTGATGGTCGCGAGCGTCTGATTTTCGCGTTCGATCTTTACGCCTTCTTTCGCTTCAACTGCCTGATGTAATCCATCCGACCAGCGTCTTCCGTGCATCAACCGACCAGTAAAGTCATCTACGATGATCACTTCGCCATCCTGAATTACATATTGATGATCGAGCTTATAAAGGGTGTGTGCTTTGAGTGCTTGCTCAACGCAGTGAAGCAATTCCATATTCTCCGGATCGTACAAATTCCCGACTCCCAAAATCTTTTCGGCTTTCGTTACTCCTTCTTCCGTTAAAACAGCCGTGTGATTTTTTTCGTCGAGCAAATAATCTCCGGTGGTGACTTTCGTCTCTTCGTCTTTGTGACCTTTTACGAGTTTCGGAATAACTTCATTTGCGATGTAGTACTTATCGGTTGCGTCATCGGTTGCACCGGAAATGATGAGCGGAGTGCGAGCCTCATCGATCAAGATCGAATCGACTTCGTCCACAATCGCGAAATAATGATCGCGCTGAACCAGCATTTCCGGTTCGAACTTCATATTGTCGCGCAGATAATCGAAACCGAATTCGTTGTTAGTTCCGTAAGTGATATCGCAAGCGTAAGCTTCTTTCCGCTCTAAATCTTCCATGTCGTTTTGAATGCAACCGACGGTAAGACCAAGGAAGCGGTGGATTTTTCCCATCCATTCGGCGTCGCGGGAAGCGAGATAATCATTTACGGTTACGACGTGAACGCCGCGTCCTGTAAGCGCATTCAGATAACACGGCAAAGTTGCAACGAGCGTTTTTCCTTCGCCGGTACGCATCTCGGAAATTTTTCCCTGATGCAAAACCAGACCACCGATCAGCTGCACATCGAAATGCCGCATGCCGGTTGCGCGTCGCGAACCTTCGCGCACGATGGCAAATGCTTCGGGAAGGATTTCGTCAAGGATTTCGCGTTCGCGTTTTTTTCTTTCAACTTGGTCGGAAATATTCGCGACCGCTTCCTGAACTTGTTTCTTTAAGGTTAAAGTTCGCTCGCGCAGTTGTTCGTCCGTGAGATTCTTAATTTGCGGTTCAAGATCATTAATTTGCTGAATGATCGGTTGAATGCTTTTTAGAAAACGATCGTTCTTACTGCCAAATACTTTGGTCAAAAATTTATCTGCGAAATTCATTTTGGATTCCTTTGATGAACAACCTTGGTTTGGCGCCGGCTCATGCGAACGAAAATTCCGCACTCAATTTTTTGCCTACGCAAAATGTTGTTCCGATTAAGAGTAACTACAAGGCGAGTTGGGTTTGAAGTTGATTTCTAAAATCTCGCCGCTTCGTTTGCGCTTTGAAAAAGCTACAAAGAAGCGCGCGCCATGCGAGGAAGTGTGGAAACCTGTGAGAAAAATAAATCCCGACTTGAGATCAAGAGCTCGAGAGAATTGACCGCGACAGCATTCAGACTTCCGCGAAAAGAAAAACTTATTTCCGAGATGGGCGAAATGCTCACCGAAATAAAACTAACTTTAGAAATATCAATGAGTGAAGTAAGCGACCCGACAAATTCCCCAACCTTTCCTTTGGTTGAAACCACTTCGGGCTTTTCGCCGCGCTCTTGAAAAGCAACTACAACCTTTGCACTCTGTTCCGTTTGCGCGAGAACTTCCGGCGCCGCGCATACCAAAACCAAACCGAGATAGAGGCTGAGCGTCGTAACGAAAAGAATCTGGTTGTAAGGTTTCTTTCGGTTCATCCCTGAATTCAAAGACATTCTATAGAGTGGCGATTTTATTGGCTTCGATCGGCTTGGCTACACCGTTTGAATTATTTTTTTTTTCGTCGTCGCCATCTTTCAGCGCCGCCAATTTTCTGGTTATTAAGTCCTGAGCAACCTTCTGCGGAATTTCGAAGCGCAGCTCAAACGTTTTTCCGTTTGAAGTTACTTTGGCATTTTGAAGCAGCGCTAGATCGTCTATGTCGTCCTGTTCCGTACTCGTTAACTTCTTATTCTTCGAATACTCCATGTAAAAGTTCAAGGCAGACGAAATCTTTCGCGCAGTCTCAACGCTTTCCATCTCCGACTGAATCACCGCGACGATTTGTTTATCGTCTTGTTTGATCTCAAATTTGAGATCTTTTCCGCTCAAATCTTTCAGATACGTTAAATATCCGCTCGCGTTTGCCGCCTCGATCCCCGACTTAACTATATTGACAAGCTTTTCATCTCCAATCGGCTTACTCAAATATCCGCTGACTCCAGGACGAGTATCGAGCTTTCCGTCTTTTTTCAAAACGCCCTTGATCGATACGGAAAACGGCTGAGTCAAATCTACTTCTTTGGCGGCAACCAGCTCTTTTACTTCTTGTCCGTAGTCTTTCAGCGGTCGTCTATTGATCTCAACTTCCGACAAATTGCCTTCGACGGTTTTCGTATTGCTGTTCGAATCCGATGCAATTGTATTCGAATTCGATGGGTTCGCGTTGAATGTATTGCTGTTTGCATTTGCGTCGATCGACGTATTTGCCGAAGGCTTCGCATTTCCCTTCCCGATTTCCGTATCGCGGGGCAATGAATAAGGCGAGTTATTTGGAAGAGACTGCGGTCTCGATTTCGGAAGTCGGGAATACTTCGGCATTCGCATGCGACCAGTACTTGGACTTCCAATCGGCGAATCGGGAATCGGTCCGATCACCGCATTGTTGTTTGGTGTCGGAACGACCTGCGGAGCGCTAAGAAGATTAGCGCCTGTATTCGGAACTCCGGGAGCAAATGCCGGAAAACCTCCGGTACTTGCCGCCTGATTTTTCGTTTCGGTTTGCGGATTTGAAAGCGCGAAGTAGCCTTCCGGATAGTTGAATGGCTCCGTCACTTCGATAAAAGT
>DAITAB010000008.1:0-2854 GCA_036824525.1 Pyrinomonadaceae bacterium | reverse complement strand
AATACCTAAGATTGTGTGATGTCTCGACCAGTTCGACGAAATTCGCGGCGACCGCCTCAAAAAAAATCACGTTCGGACGAAAACAATAATTATCGAAGCTCATCTATCCAACGTGGCAACGCCGACAAAAGTTCCGAATCGCGTACTCCGAGACGCGATAATTCTCGTGCGGTAGAAAAACTCCTCAGCGGTATCGGAACTCCTCAACCAAGCTCATTTATTCCCGATGATTTTCAACTTGAGGCGCTAAAAGCTATCGAACACGATGACGTCTTGGTAACTGCACCGACCGGAAGCGGAAAAACATGGATCGCGCGCGAAGAAATTCGTCGTCTTCTTTCCCAAGGAAAACGCGCGTGGTACACGACACCGCTTAAAGCTCTGACCAATTCCAAGTACGCAGAATTTTCTGAAGAGTTTGGCGCGGACAATATAGGAATTCTTACCGGCGATCGAAAAGAAAACGCAGATGCTCCGGTGATCGTAGGCACTACGGAAATTTATCGCAATCAACTTTTCGATGCGCTTCGCAATGGCGAACAAATTCGAACTGATCTGGTAGTCCTCGATGAAGCACATTATCTCGCCGATGAGGACCGCGGACACGTTTGGGAAGAAGCAATCATTCTTACTCCGCCGCGTGTTCGAATGCTTTTGCTTTCGGCAACGGTCGGGAATGCGTTTGATTTTGCGTCGTGGATCGAAGAAGTCCGCGATGTGAAAGTCCATGTAATCAATCGCGCGGGAACTCGTCCGGTGCCGCTGAGAGCAGCGTTTTTAGGTGACGATCTTCGTCTGATTCCGCTTTACGAAGAAAACGGACGCTACAATGAAACAATCCCGAACGAGAAATCTTCCTCGCAAAATTCCAGTCGCCGACCGTATAGAAGTTTTCGAAAA
This sequence comes from Pyrinomonadaceae bacterium, assembly GCA_036824525.1. Taxonomy (GTDB): domain Bacteria; phylum Acidobacteriota; class Blastocatellia; order Pyrinomonadales; family Pyrinomonadaceae; genus DAITAB01. The sequence continues at coordinate 1,954 of DAITAB010000008.1, read as the reverse complement.
TGAAGGAAATTTCCTCAACCGATCTCATCAATGCGCTTCGCGGGTTTAATCTATTGCCCGCGATAATTTTTCGCGGCGCACGAAAACTTTGCGATGAGTCTGCGAAGGAAGTTGCGTTGAAAAAAACCGCTTCGGATCCTGCTAAAGTGAATTTGCGTCGGGCGATTTTTGAAGAGTTCGCGGAAGTTCACCCGGAAATTCGTGAACATAAACACAAGAATCTGGTAATCCGCGCAGGCATCGCCGCGCACCACGCCGGACACATTCCCGCCTGGAAACTTTTGATCGAGAAGATGATGTCCGCCGGTTTGCTCGACGCGATTTTCGCCACTTCAACCGTCGCCGCCGGCGTGGATTTCCCCGCCCGAACCGTCGTGATCGGAAATGCCGACGCGCGCGGAAACGACGGCTGGCGACCTCTGACTGCGAGCGAACTTCAACAGATGACCGGTCGCGCCGGACGTCGCGGAAAAGACAATGTAGGATTCTGCATCCTCGTTCCGGGAAGGTTTCAGAACCCGCGAAGAATCGCGACGCTTTTGCGTTCGCAGCCAAATCCTTTGCTTAGCCAATTTCGCGCGACTTACACGAGTCTATTGAATTTGCTCGATGCCTACGGAAATTTCGAACACGTGCGCGCGATCGCCGAAAAAAGTTTTGCATTTCGCGAAACGGTACAACACGCAAATGAGCTTCAAAAACGACGCGAAAAAATTATCGAATCGATAAACGAAAAATGCGCGGATATTTCCGTTGTGCAACTTGGAATTACATTCGAAACGGTTCGCGCATTCCATTTATTGAACGGCGTGAAATCGCGTTTTGAAGAAAATTCTCCGGCGAGTCGCGCGGAAATGCGTGCGAGTTGGTTAAGAGAAAACGTCGTCGCCGGAAGAATCATCACGCAAGGTCGAAGTGGCAGAAGATTTCTTTTGGTATTGAGTGTTTTTGGCGATAAGGTTTCCGCAATGCGCGAAGATGGAAGCGGCGCTAGCTTGCCGCTATCCCGCGTAAATCGCGTTTACGTAAAAAAATATCCGTTGAAAGAGCGTTCGGTGGAAGAAGCTTTCTACGAAATTCATGAAGGAAAAAATCCCTCGATCGATGAACCAAAGCTCAGTTCATTAAAAGGCGAAAACGATGAAGCGATTTCTATAATTGCAAACCTTCAAGACGCGATTCTGCCTTCGCAACTTTCTGCCGAACAAAAAAATCAGGCTTCGAGTCTGATTTGGAATTGTGCAAGCGATGCAGATGCGCTGCAAAAACTCGAACGCGATATTGATTTTCTGCATGAAGAAATTTGGACGCCCTTCGAACGCCGCGCGCGAGTGCTCGATCATTTCGGTTATCTCGATTTCCAAAAACAGAAAGTTTCGGATACGGGAAAATGGCTCGCGGATTTGCGCGTCGATCGTCCGCTTCTGATCGGCGAAGCCTTGAAGACAAACTTATTGACAAGACTGAAGACTAGCCACGTCGCGGCATTGATGGCTGCGCTCGCAGCGGATTCCGACAGAAACTACGGCGAGCTCCGACTTTCCGAAAACATCCTCGATGTTCTAACAAATTTTGAAGATATTGTTTTCAAAGTATCGGGAATTGAATGGAAGTTCGGAGTTGAGCCGCAGCCCGAAATGAATTTGTCTGCCGCGGCGACCGCGGAATCCTGGGCGAAGGGAACCGATTGGAAAAAACTCGTAGAGGAAACCGGCGCCGAAGAAGGCGACCTCATACGTCTGCTTTCGCGCACCGGTGAGGCTTTATTGCAAATTGCGTCGCTCGGTAAATCGCAACCCGAGGCGGCGCGGGTCGCGCGCGATGCGGCGGAAATCATTTTGCGCGAACCGGTGCGGTGATTGGAGCGTGGACGGCTCGTCCGCAATCGCGCGCCAGCGCGATCAGACGTCTCGTCCGCGCTCCCAGTTCGTTTCTGATAGAATATCGTTTCGGC
>DAITAB010000105.1:0-8758 GCA_036824525.1 Pyrinomonadaceae bacterium | reverse complement strand
CATAATTACGGCGCCGGTGGAACAGACCTCACTCTTATCAATGGACAAAGAATGATTCTGAATGGAGTCTTCGTTCCACCGACACGTCCTTCGAGTTGTAATCTTGGCTTTCCCGGCACGACGGGTTACAAGTCTGTGAAAGTAACTAACGACGCCACCGGTGACGGATTCCCGAGTGCCGGCGACACTCTGACCTGGACGATTACCTATCCAAACATTGGTTCGGCGCCGATCACGAATTTTCAAATCGCAGAAATTCTCCCCGCGGGTGTTACTTTAGTCGGATCGCCCACCGTTACACTAAGCGGAACCGGAACGACAGCAACTGTTAATCCTTCATATCTGGGAACTGCCGGCTCACCGAATTTGTTGAACGCAGGGGCTGTGTTGGACGTAAACGGAAAAATCGTCATCGAGATTCAGACGACCATCAATGCAGGCTTCATTGGAACCTTGAGCAATCAAACGACTGCATCCGGAACGGGACTTCCGGCAGCCGGTGTGAAATCGGACAATGTTGATAGCACAACCACGGGTCTACTCGGCGGAACGACGGTTGCCGCATCAAGCGCGACGCAAACACAGAATTCGGCATCGGTCGATCCAACAACGCTGCAAGTTTTTGCACCTTTGTCCGTGAAACTTCAAAGCGCGAGCGCGATTCGCCGGGGAAATCGCGTGAAGATCAATTGGGAATCAGGCTTTGAATCTGACAATCTTGGTTACAACGTTTATCGCCAAGACCAAAATGGACTCAGCCTCGTTACTCCTTCGCTGATTGCCGGATCCGCGTTGAGCATTGCTGGAAGCCGCAGACACGATTCCGGATTTTCGTATAGTGCGATCGATGAAAATTCAAATACATCCGGAAGTTATTGGATCGAAGATTTGGACATGGATGGAACGCGAACGCTTCACGGACCGATTGTCGTTTTCGAAGGAAAATTTGGATCCGTTGAACGAAGTGCCTCAATCGATGACTTGAATGCCTCGACTCCGAGTCAGCCGGAAAACCTTGAACATCCGGAGATAGCTTCGAAATTTTCGTCGGCGATCGAAGGAAATTCCCGATCTCGGCTTGAGATAGTCGCGCCCGACTTTTCAAAAGTGAAACAGTCGTATGTAGTTGCAAACGCATTTGCGAAGCTCACGGTAAAGAAAGATGGAATTTACCGATTAACTCGCGCAGAACTTGAAGCAGCGGGACTTCACCCGAATTTCGATTTGGCAAATTTGCGAGTGATTGCTGATTCAGTCGAACAATCGATCAGCATCGCGGAAAACGGCGACGTAATATTTTTCGGACGCGGAGTTGATTCGCTCGAAAATGATTCGCGCATCTATTGGCTGATAGCCGATTCGCGTCGCGGACTTCGAAGCGCAAAGAAATTTGCGCCGCAAATGGAGTCAAATGCGGAATTCTTCATGAACGTCGTCGAGAAAAAGAATCGTATGATCTACGCCAGCGGAATTCTAAATGGCGATGATGAAAATTTCTATTCGGGTGTGGTCACACCAAACGGATCTAATCAGGAATTCGTGGTCAAGTCACTTTCAACGGCTGGCAAAACTGCACGAATTTTCGTTTCCTTGCAAGGGCTGAGCGAAGTTAACCATATTGTTCAAGTTTCTTTGAATGGAACGATTCTTGATTCCGTCGCCTTCAATGGTCTGGAAAGAAATACTCTCGATGTCTCATTTGATGCATCTCTGTTGCAAGAAGGCACGAATCTTGTTTCGTTGAGGTCATTGGGCGCGGGCATCGATGTCAGCGTAATCGAAACAACGCGTCTTACTTATCCACGCACTTTTACCGCAGAAAACGGACAGCTTTCTTTTGGCGTTAAAAGCGGCGAAACGGTTTCAGTCAATGGATTTCAGTCGCGATCAATTTCATTGTTTGACGTAACAAACGCAAAAGCTGCCATTGAGATGCTCGTAACTTCGAAAAAATCTGAAAACGGATTTGCGATCTCGATTCCGGCGGAAGGCTCAGATCGCGTTTTCGTTTCATATGATCAAACGTCTAGTCTTCTTCGACCTGAATCAATCGCCTCAACCAGTCGCTCGGAACTCTTGAATTCAAAACCGCGCGCGGACTTACTGATCGTCGCAAATTCACAATTCATTGAGGCTGTTCAACCTTTGGCTCAACTTCGTCGCGAACAAGGATTGCGCGTCGTTGTTGTCAAAGCGGAAGAAGTTTTCGACCTCTATGGTTTCGGACTGCCGAGTGCACAAGGACTTCGGGATTTCCTGGCTTCGACCGGCGGATGGGTGCGCGCGCCTCGTTATGTTTTGTTGGTAGGCGACTCGACCTATGATCCGCGTAATTATCTCGGACGCGCATCGGAGACGATGCTTCCGACTAAACTCATCGACACGCAAATTCTTGAAACAGCATCGGACGATTGGTTGGTCGATTTCAATCGCGACGAACGTCCTGATCTTGCAATCGGAAGAATTCCCGTTCGAACACCGACTGAACTGAGCGTCGTTGTTTCGAAGATTGTGAGAACTGAGCGCAATGCACTTCAGGAAGGAAGAAAGGCTTTGGTTATTTCCGACCGCGGCTTTGACGAAGTTGCCTCTAATCTAGATGCGTCGTTGAGCGCCTTTGGAACCGTCACGAGAATTCAGCGTGCAAATAACGACTCGGAAATGCGTAGCCAAATGATGAATTCTCTTAATGAAGGCGCGGAGATTGTAAACTTTGTCGGTCATGGATCAATTTCGATATTGATGTCCGGCGCAATTTTTGATACCTCCGCCGCGCTTCAACTTTCAAATCGCGATCGTTTGTCGCTCTTTATTTTGCAATCGTGTCTGAATGGTTATTCAAACGATGCCAACGAGGACAGCATGTCCGAGTCACTGCTGAAATCGCCGAATGGCGGCGCATATGCAGTCATCGCTTCAAGCGGCGTTAATTACCCGCAGGGTCAACTCGATCTAGCTCATTCGATGATCGGCTTGCTCTCTGATTCACGTGGGATGAGAATCGGCGATGTGATTATGAGCGCGAAGAAGGGCGATATTAATCGCGATGTATTGCGAACAACGCAGCTCTTCGGAGATCCTTCGGCGCGGATTCGTTAAGAGAAGCGCATCTCGACAATTTATTTGGAACTGACGATCAAGTCAGTTCCATTTTTTTTGTGACAGAATGACTGGAACTGCCGCGTGCGATTTCGTCAAAAATCATTTTTCCCGCGATGAAATACCTAAATTTTTCATCCTTCGATAAAGATGACTTCGATCGACGCCCATCGCCTCCGCTGCCTTCGACACGTTTCCATCCGATTCGGCAAGTTTCTTCACAATAAATTGGCGTTGATATTCGTCCGTTGCTTCTCTGAACGACGGAAAACGATACGACAAAACAGGGACTTCACCTTCGCCATTTGTATGTGGAAGATCTTCAGCGCGAACCGTATCCTGCGAATTCATGATCACGATTCGCTCGACAGTATTTCTCAACTCGCGAACATTTCCCAGCCAGGCATAACTCTGCAAAGCGCCAATCGCATCCTCCGTAAATATCTTTGGATGTTTTCCATACGCCTTCGAAAATTTCTGATTAAAGTGTTCGACAAGGAGCGGAACATCCTCAATTCTTTCGCGTAGTGGCGGAACCTGAAAAGGAATAACGTTTAGCCGGTAAAAAAGGTCATGACGAAAATCTCCCGCTTCGATAAGTTGATCAAGATTCTTGTTCGTCGCAGAAATTACTCTTACGTCTACGGAAATCGGGCGATTATTTCCTACCGCTTCGAATCTTTGTTCTTCCAAAACACGCAACACTTTTGCCTGAACCCGCGGCGACATGTCCGCGATTTCGTCGAGGAAAATTGTTCCGCCATCGGCTAATTCAAATTTTCCTTTCTTAGATTTTGTTGCACCGGAAAATGCGCCCCGTGCATGACCGAATAGTTCTGACTCGACAAGCTCCTCGGGAATTGCCGCGGAGTTTAGTTCAACAAAAGTGGAGTTGCATCGTTTCGATTGTTTATGAATCGCGCGAGCAACCAATTCTTTTCCGGTACCACTTTCGCCCGAAATTAAAACGCGTCCGTCTGTCGGCGCAACGATGGAAATTTGTTTTCGCAATGCGCGCATCGCGATCGACTCTCCGATCATTACGGTCTCCCGATCAATCGTTTCGGAGAGCTCCGCATTCACTCTTTCAAGGTCATGAGCGCGAATCGCATTACGCACGGACAATACGGTTCTCTCTAAAGACAGCGGCTTTTCAATGAAATCAAAAGCGCCAAGACGAGTCGCGGCTACGGCTGTCTCGATATTTCCGTGCCCGGAAATCATCACAACTGCCGATTCAATTCCCTGCTCGCGGAGTTTGCGAAGAGTCTCGAGTCCATCGATTTTCGGGAGCCAAACATCGAGTAGAATGCATGAATACATCTTGTCTGCCGCCATCGACAGACAAAGCTCGCCTGACTCCGTGGTTTCAACTTCGAAACCCTCGTCTTCCAAAACGCGACGCAGCGAATCTCGAATGCCTCGCTCGTCATCAACTATCAAAATCGACTTCGACATTTTATTCGATTGTTAATTATGCAACGGTCGGAATTTCCAAGACAAACCGCGCGCCTTTCGGCACATTCTGTTCAGCCTTAACGCTTCCGTGATGTTCGTCCACTATGCGTTTGACGATCGCCAAACCCAAACCTGTTCCGCGTCCTTTCGTCGAAAAATATGGATAAAACAGCTTGGATAAATCCGTCTCCGAAATTCCCTCGCCATTGTCCGTCACCGTAGCAATCACCACATCGCGCGCTGGATCAAAATCCGTTGAAATATTGATCCGCTTATCGCTGCGTGTCGGAGAAAAAGCCTCAATCGAGTTATCGATAAGGTTTACGAAAACGCGTTTGAGCTGTTCTTCATCAAGCATGCATTTTGGCAAATCCGGCAAGAGTGATATCTCGATTGAAATGTGTTCGTGGCGATCTTCATAGAGTGCAACTGCCTGGCGGACGACGTCGTTCAGATCCGCAGGCGCCAATTTTATCTCGGGAAGACGGGCGAAGCGCGAAAATTCATCGACCATCGATTTCAAACTCGCTACCTCGCGCAAAATAGTCTCAGTTCCATCGCGAATCACACTAGCGGATCGTTTGTCGTTGCGACGGTCATCAGTCAAAACGAGTTCATCAGACATTTGACCGTTTGTTTTTTCGAGATCATCGAATCGCTTGGCAATTCTCTCGGCAGATAATTGAATCGGCGTAAGCGGATTTTTGAATTCATGCGCCATTCGGCGTGCGACCTCCTGCCAGGCAGCGGCGCGTTGCGCGTGTAGAAGTTCAGACAGATCTTCGATCACTACGACTACTCCACCGGAATTTCCTTGGGGAATTACCGGCAATGCGGTTGCCCCGAGCGCGACAGGAATTGAAGAATCCGCTCGCGAAATACCCTCGGAATTCTCACGATACAAGACCGTTTGCTCAACGGCGTGCCCCATTCGGTTTGCACGCCGAATGAGCTTTTCCACGGTCGCACGATTTTCATCGCGAAGAAGTTGATCCAAGGAAAACTGTTCAAAATTTGCATTTTCAAGGCGAAGCATTTGAATTGCCGCGCGGTTAATTGTCGTCACCCGATTCTCGGCATCGAATGAAATTACCCCGGCGGAAAGCGATTGAAGCACGGTTTCGATATATTTTCGTCGCTCGCTCAATTCGTGAGAATTCGCTTCGAGGCGAGAAGACATTCCGTTGAATGCCGTAACGAGTAATGCCAATTCATCCTCGGCAACCACTTCAACACGATGCGACAGGTTTCCGTGAGCGATTTCATCCGCGCCTTCGGCGAGCGCCTTTATCGGAACCGTCAACCCGCGGGCGAGATAAAACGCCGACCAGGATGATGCAAATATCAGTAAGAGTGTAAGCAACGCCAGGGTTGAGAGCCCGATGCCGCGCACCGTGACCTGCTGCTGTTTCAGCAGGTCGAACTCCCTGAGCGAATTCGAAGTCATCGCAGAAGTCGGGTTCATCGTCGCTTCTTTTGTTACAACCACAAGTATTCGTCCGTCGCTAAATTCTGCCCGACCTAACGCCAAACCCCGAGGGATTTCCGTTAAACCCAAAAGTCTTTCAGGCGAGGTAGTCAAATCGCCTTCGGCATGAGCTTTTTCATCAAATTCGGTACTGATCTTTTCAATAATCTGCTCGTGATTTTTGGAAAAGACCGCCAGGTAATTGAGTCCGCCTTCAGCGATGAGTGACGAAATCAGATCGCTGTCGATCGTTTTTCCATCCAGCGCTACGACCAACATCTGCGCTGCGCCGTTTGCGCGAAGACTTCTTTCCGAAAGACCAACGTCATAAATTTGCTGCGCTTCGCGAATCGTATTCTCAGGAAATTGGGCAAACCAGCGTTCGATTGCGCGGTTCAAAAACAAATACGAAAAAACAGCCATCGCAATTATGGGAAGCAAACTTAAGAAAAAGAAATAAAAGAGAAGCCGAGTTTTGATTCGCGAGCCGAGCAGCGAAGCGCGCCGCTCGCGCTGTAGTTTCAAAAGATTACGGATCAAAATAAAGCCAAAAATTACAAAGGCAATAAAATTTAGAGAAGAAAGAGCATAAAGGATGAGAGTATCGCTGGCTGTCTCAATCGAGAGCTTTTTCCAAAGATTGGAAGACTGCAGCAGCACGAGAACTGCCAGCAGAATGAGTACAAACAAGCCCAACAGCCAAGGCTTGCGGAGTTTTTTTTTCGGATCGTTTTCCAGCATCATCTAAGTTTGCGAATGATCGGAGTTTATCATACCGTCATTCGGTCACTCGACGCGAAATCGCGTTGCCCGCTTATGGAAATTAAGATTGTTTTCTTCGATGAATCGGGAACGATTCGGAGTGCTTGGCGGTTTTTTTTCTTTGTTGCTCTGGCGGTATTCCTGAGTCTTTTGATCACATTCGCACTCTCTTGGGGTTTAATGAAAATCCCTGTCGAAATCGGCAAAAGCGAAATTCTCGGGTTGACGATCGGTATGTTTGCGACGCTGATCGCCTCATTAATCGCGGGTGGAATCTGCGTGAAATACCTGGAGTCACTTCCATTCAGATCGCTCGGCTGCGGTTTAAGTTTCAAAGCGCTCAACGATTTATTGATCGGGCTCTTCGGGGGTGCCATAACCATCTCGTTCGCGGCGCTTATTGGCGCTTTGTTTGGCGGTTTGCAATTTAAATTAAATACGACTTATGGAAATTCCGCGATTTTACTGACTTTGGGAATCTCATTTTTCGTTTACGTCCTTGGCGCGGCAGCGGAGGAGGTTTTATTCCGAAGCTATCCGCTGCAAACATTTTTTCGCGCCGGTCTTATTCCGCTGGGAATTATCGTAACTTCCGCATTGTTTTCTTTCGCGCACCTCGGAAATTCCGACGTTACTTATTTTTCGATCGCAAACACACTTATCGCCGGAGTTTGGTTTGCCGTCGCCTACGAGAAAACGCGTTCTTTGTGGCTACCTTTCGGGTTGCATTTTAGCTGGAATTGGTTTCAGGGAAGCGTTTTTGGAATGAGCGTAAGTGGTATCAAGGAAATTTCCGAGGCGCCGTTGCTAAACGCCATTGACACCGGTCCAACCTGGCTGACCGGCGGTCATTACGGAATCGAGGGTGGAATTGCTTGTACGATCGCACTTTTGATTTCTTCGGCGGCTATAATGTTCTTGCCGGTCGCGAGTGCTGACCGAGAATTGTTAGAACTAACCAGCGAACGTATTTCTACGCCGATTGAATCTTGAACGAAATATCGAGTGCCCTTGCCGAGTGAGTGAGCCTTCCAACGCTTATTAGATCAACACCGGCTTCCGCAAACTTTCTGACCGTCTCCAGATTTACTCCACCCGATGCTTCGATCAGAATGTTTGGGTTTAAAGTCCTTGCCATCTCGACAAGTTTTTTTGCCTCTTCCGGAGTTTGATTATCGAGCATCACAATATCTGCCCCGGATTCTATAGCTTCACGCAACTGCGCCCAGTTTGAAATTTCAACTTCAATTTTGTGTAGATGTCCGACTGAATTCTTCGCTGCTCTAACCGCTTCTCTCACTCCTCCGGCGAGAGCGATGTGGTTGTCCTTAATCAAAACTCCATCATCGAGACCAAAGCGATGATTCTTGCCGCCTCCGGTGATTACCGCGTATTTTTCCAACATCCGAAGACCGGGTGTTGTCTTTCTTGTATCTACGATTTTTGCGCTTGTTCCTTCTATGGCTCGCACGTATTCGCGTGTCAGCGTTGCGATTCCACAAAGTCGCTGCAGCAAATTAAGTGCAACTCGTTCTCCGGCAAGCAACACATCGGCGAAACCCGAAAGCGACCCGATCATCGATCCCGCCTCAACTTCGTCGCCATCGGAAAATGGAGTTTCAAGTTCGGATGAGTCCGGATCAAGCTGGAAAAATACCGCCTCCGCAATCTCCAGTCCGCAAAGTATCAACTTCTCTTTTGCGATGAATCTTCCGGTTCCACGGGTATCGCGAGGAACGGTCGCCTGGCTTGTAAGATCTCCGCGTCCGATATCTTCCGTCAAAAATTCGCCGATGCTCGCAACCACATCTCCGCTGTCAATCCACGACATGCTCACTCCTATTTTTCACTTAAAGCTCTGAGATTCTGAGAAATCAATACTATCCGCGATTTGATGTCCACCAGACGCGCCCGAATTTCTTCGACTTTCTCCTGCGGTGCGCGCGCAACGAAACTTTCGTTTGAAAGTTG
>DAITAB010000104.1:0-8792 GCA_036824525.1 Pyrinomonadaceae bacterium | reverse complement strand
GTCTGAGGCACGCCGCCAGCGTTGATTCTGAGCCAGGATCAAACTCTCGTTAAAAGTTTGCTCTGGTTTTGTTCGTTCCATAACGAACGATTTGTGTTCGCCTTTATCAGCGAACATTGTGAATTAACACATGGACACGCTATATCTAGTTTTCAAACATCGTGGATTTTCTACCTCGTCTCGAGGCAAAGAAGTAATCCTAATGATAAAGACAATAATGTCAAGTGACGAAGATCACTATTGCGTCGCCACCGACAAAAAAGTTTCTTTAACGAGATTGAGTATCAAACTCCGCCAACTGAAAGTCAAGTTCCAAATGAATTGTTTCGAGTGCGATAACGGTGGTCGATTCAAAAATAAAAACGAACAATATTTCTTCGAAGAGGAACCACACTTTACCTCTCGAGTTTGAGCAACAAGTCCGTAACTTCCCGAACCGCCCCACAGCCTCCATTTGCTCTCGTCTTATACAAACAAAACTCCGCAAGCTCTTCGGCGCCGTCGTTGACCATAACGGGAAATCCAACCTTTCTTAGAACTGCTATGTCCGGAACGTCGTCGCCGATGTATGCGGCTTCGTCGGCTCCTAAATTAATTTCATGCAAGATGCTTTCGAGCGCCTCGGATTTATCTTTCACCGCGCTTCGTAGAAAATGAACACCTAGTTCTCGTGCTCGATTTTCCAAAATTCCAACTGAACCTCGACCCGTAATGATGCCCGATTGATTTCCCGTGCGGTGCCATTCCGCAATTCCCTGACCATCTCGTACGTTGAATGCTTTTAGAACTTCACCTTGAGCGGAGAAGTAGAGTTTGCCATCGGTAAGTACACCGTCGCAATCCATCAGCAACAAGCGAATCTTCGACGCACGCTTCACAAATTCGAGATCAAAATTTTTCGATTCCATCAAAACTGTTTTCTATCAATTCAAGAAACGGGTCGCAGAAAAATCAACGCACCTCAAACATTTCTACACCATTGAGTTTCCAAGCGCCGCCGATTCTTGTCAGACCAAACACGGCTTTTCCCGATTCGTCGTTTCGATTTAACAGCCGAATTTTCAGTACGGTCTCAACGGATACCGTGTTCGCGTCAACATGATCGACGTGCAAAACGCGTGTCTCCCAAACCTGTGATTGTCCGCTTATGCCCGACGCAAACCGATTAACCTCTCCGGGAATTATTAACGACTCCACCATGCTTTTATTTAAAGAAAGTACTGCCTTGTCGAAATTGACAAAGAATTCTCTTACCGATGGATCGACGCTTCGCCCAACATCAATCTTGTTTCGTCCGTCTCTTGCGGCCAGCGTCGCCCCGTATTCTGCGTCACACGAAATTGCATCATCGAAGTGGCGTGAAGCTTGCACCGGGTTCGTGTTCGCTAGTATCTCTCCAAGTCCTACATTCGACCATGCAAGACTGCGCGCGCTCGGTAATTTCTCATTTAGAATACTTCGATACTCTTTTTCGGATTCTCGAAGATTGCCCTGCGCGAACAATGATCGCGCAAGAAGAATTCGCGCGTCGTCGAAATTCGAAACATTCGAAAGTACCGCGCGAGCACTTTTCTCCGAAGTAACGAAATCCTGCTTGTCGAAAGATCGTTTAACCACAAGCAACGGATCAGACTCCGAGAATTCCCGCGGTGCAACATCGTTTGAGTAATCAGTTTGCGGATAATACTTCTCCGGATCTATTTCTACGAGCACGATTTTAGATGGTGACCGCAAATTTGCCTGCCCGAAATTTAATGCCGGAACAGTAACTTGAGTGGCCACTTTTTCGCCTTTTTCATTCAACCCTACGACATTTACTTTTACATCGATTGATCCGAGATTTCTCAACGCGACGTTCGCCTCACTATTGCGCATTTGCGGAAGACCGGCTAACAAATCGGTGTCGGTCGTTTGATCGATCAAAGTATCAAGCATCTGTTTTTGTGTGGGCAAAGCGGCTCGAATTTCGGAGAGTGCTAAAGAATCAAGCGAACGCAATACACGAAACAACTCATCGTTTCCCGTTTCACGAGAAACCAGTCGCCAAACCATCGCTCCCTTGTTTGCAACGGAAGCGTAATAGAAGTCATCGAGCGGCGATGAAATTCTCAAGGGCGCGTCGCGTCGCGCTACACCAGCAAATGATGTTCGCTGACGTAATCGTTCGAGGTCGGCGGTTTCTTTGCCAAATTTCCGTTCCAGAAACTGCGTTGAGAGATACCGTGATAGTCCCTCGCGTATCACGCCATAACCTTCACCACGCACGATTTTCTGATTCCCCAGCCAAACTTTTGCGATTGACTCCAAGATAGTTACGACGGAGTTAGAGTCGAGCTTTGTTCTGCGAAACGCTCCATACTCCAGAAGAATCGTGCCGCCATCTGAAAATCCGGCGCCTCTTTTTACGGCAACAAATCTCCAGGGAATCTCCGCTCCGCTTCCCAGCAAACTCGAATAAAATTCTCTAGCTTCGGAAGCGATGTTCGCTATCTCAATCGCGCGCTGTTTTTCAAACTCGCCTGAACCCTTCGGAAGAAAGAATGAGATACCTTTAGACTCAAAAGAGTCCCAATTGCCGGTCACGAAAAATGGCTGACCATTCAACTTCTGATCAAACAGAAGGTCCTTGCTGCGTCTTTCTCCGGAAGAAATCAGCTGATCATTGGTCCCAGTCACAGAAAGGTTGAACGGCGCGAAGTCAGCGCCCCTCGGCGCAAAATAGTTTGTAGGAGTCGGGTACCAAAAACTCAAAGGAAGAAATTGCGAACCCGCCGGCGACAACGCATTTAATCCGCTATTTTCATCTACCTTTAGTTTGTAGTCGATCACCAGACTCAAAGTTCCGTTAACCTGAGTCGTCGGAATGTTCACAATTACGCGCTGTAAATTTCTGGTCGCCGTTAGTTTCTCTTCGCCCTTTTGAAAACTTACTGCGACGTCTCCCACCTTAATCGCTGAAACTTCCGCCTTCTCCGATATACGGAGAGTGACCTTGGATCCAGTAGAAGTTCCCACATTTTTCAAGCCCAAATTAGCTCGGACGCTTAAATATCGATTTGTGTAATTCTGCGGAAGCGTTGCATTAATGTCGTAACGCAAAACGCTCCATGCCGCCATGCCACGCGAATCCGTTTGTGCTCTTAAAACACCTACGAACAGGAAACAAATGAGTATCGAAACTACAAATCGTATCTTCATCGAAAATTATTTTTCTAACTGTAAAATAAGTGAGTGGATTTCCTTAAGGCTTACGAGGAGTTTTTCGAGTCGATCCAGCGGCAACATGTTCGCACCATCGCTCGGGGCATTCTTAGGATCTTGATGCACCTCTAAAAAGATCGCGTCAACGCCGCATGCAACTCCCGCTCGCGCCATCGGTTCGATGAACTGCGGTTGTCCTCCCGTTGCCTCTCCAAGCCCACCCGGAAGTTGAAGCGAATGGGTGACGTCGTAAACCACCGGAACGCCGAACGAACGCATTATCGGAAACGATCGAAAATCTACGACCAAATTGTTGTAACCGAAACTTGCACCGCGTTCCGTAAGGAGAATTTTATCGCAACCCGAGGCGCGCAGTTTTTCTACGATGTTCTTCGCATCTTGCGGAGCGAGAAATTGTCCTTTTTTTACATTGACGGCTTTTCCGGTTTTCGCAGCCGCAACTAGTAAATCCGTTTGACGAGAAAGAAACGCCGGAATCTGCAGAACATCAACAATCTCCGCCGCTCTTTCGCACTGCGCAATATCGTGAACATCGGTCAGAATCGGCAGCCCGAATTCCTTTTTTACATTCGACAAAACTTCCAGACCAAATTCGATTCCCTTTCCGCGAAAACTTTTCAATGAGCTACGGTTAGCTTTGTCGAAGGAACTCTTGTAAACGAAATCGAGTCCCACCCGTTTTGCGATCAATGAAATTTCGCGCGCCATCATAAAGGCGTGTTCTTCCGTTTCAACAACGCAAGGTCCGGCAATCAGCGTGAGCTCGCCACCGCCCAATGTCACATTTCCAACTCGAAAAGAATTCATATGTCCAATTGCGTTTCGCGTGAGTTTCCGTCGAATTAATATTGTCAAATATCGAGCTTCTCGTGTACGTCTGCGGCTTCCGGCAGCGACTGCTTTTCGATCGCTACGTCATTTTCAAGATTCTCACTGTGTTGACGATTCTCCCATGCGGCCTTCACGAACGACACAAAAATCGGATGTGCGGCGAGTGGTTTGGATTTGTATTCCGGATGAAACTGACACGCAACAAAAAACGGATGAACATCGCTCGGCAATTCGATCATTTCAACAAACTTTCCGTCCGGCGAAACTCCGCTTATTACTAATCCTTCTTTTTCGAGCGCCACACGAAATTCCGGATTGAATTCATATCGGTGTCGGTGGCGCTCACTGATCATTTCGGAACCTTGATAAATTTCGCGCACATGACTTCCCGCTTTCAAATTACAGTCCCATGCGCCAAGGCGCATAGTGCCGCCAAGCGTCTCTACATCTACCAAATCGCGTAACTTGAAAATTACCGGAAATGGAGTTTCGGGATTGAACTCAGTCGAGTCCGCGTCTTTTAGTCCGCAGACGTTTCGGGCAAATTCGATACACGCAGTTTGCATTCCAAGACAAATCCCAAAAAACGGCGTGCGGGATTTACGTGCGTATTTAATCGCCCGAATCATTCCCGAAACCCCGCGTTTTCCGAAACCACCAGGGACGAGAATCGCGTCGTAATCATGAAGTCGTGTTTCGAAACTCTCGTCTTCGGTTAAACTCTCGGATTCGATCCAGCTCACATTAACGCGAAGATCATTGGCTACGCCCGCATGAGTAAGCGCTTCGCGAAGCGATTTATACGAATCTTCAAGTTCAACATATTTCCCAACTATCGCGATCGAAACGGTTCCTTGTGATGGATCTTTTATGGTTGAAACAAGTTCCCGCCAGCGATTAAGATTTGCGTGGGGAAATTTCTCGGTCAATTGAAGCGATTCAACGATCTGCTCGTCCAGTGCTTGCTCGTGAAATGAAAGTGGAAGCTCATAGATTGTAGGAACGTCTTGCGATGCGATCACGGAATTTTCTTTCACATTGCAAAACAATGCGATTTTACGTCTCAGGTCAATTGAAAGAGGTTTTTCCGAGCGACAAACGAGGATGTCAGGCGAAATACCGATCTCGCGAAGTTCGCGTACGCTATGCTGAGTCGGTTTTGTTTTCAATTCGCCCGCCGCTGCGATAAACGGAACGAGAGTGACGTGAACGTACAAAGCATTCCCGTGACCTTCTTCATTCCCGAGCTGTCGAATCGCTTCGAGAAAAGGAAGCGATTCGATGTCGCCAACCGTGCCGCCGATCTCAACGATAAGAACATCCGGTTGATCGGTTTCAGCTACTGCACGAACGGCTTGTTTTATCTCATCGGTGATGTGCGGGATCACTTGAATTGTTTTTCCAAGGTAATCGCCGCGGCGCTCTTTCTCGATGACGGATAAGTAAATTCGTCCGCTCGTCCAATTGTTCGCGCGGGTAAGATGTGCATTGGTGAAACGCTCGTAGTGACCAAGATCCAGATCAGTTTCCGCACCGTCATCGGTGACGAAAACCTCGCCATGCTGGAACGGCGACATCGTTCCGGGATCCACATTTATATATGGGTCGAGTTTCATCAGCGAGACTTTCATCCCACGCGATTCAAGCAGACAGCCTATCGAGCTCGCCGCCAAACCTTTTCCCAAACTCGAAACCACGCCGCCCGTAACAAAAATATATTTCGTCTTTTTCTCAGTCATCATTTCCCTCGCTCATATCTTCGCCGTCAGCTTTACCTTCGCGTTTCTTTTTGCCAAAACGACCTTCCTTTAATTGCGTCTGCACTTCCTTCGCTTTCGCCGCTTCAGGATTCAACATTTCCTGTAGAGCATTCATACTCGCACCAAGCATCGTTTTCCCTTCCGAAGCGTTGCGCTCGAATTCTTCCGTGGTGCGAGGTTTTGGATTGGCAAGCGTTCTTAAACCGACCAAAACGCCGATCGCAAACAATACCAAAACTGCCAATCCGATCCAGTCACTCATTTTTCCAAAATCGCTCGCACTCTTTCAAAGTCTGCCTTCGTATCAACGGCGACCGAAAGTTCGTCTACTTCAACCACGCGAATCTTCGCGCCGTTTTCCAGCGCCCTAAGTTGTTCGAGCATTTCCGATTTCTCGAGATGCGTCTGCGCCAGCTTAGTGTAACGCAGAAGAAACTCGCGGCGAAAAACGTAAATTCCCGTGTGCTTTCGAAAATTCTTAAGAAGCGAACGATCTGCGTTGAGCGCCTCCGCGAGCGAACCATGAAGTTTCGCCGCATCGCGCGGAAAAGGAATCGGCGCGCGAGAAAAATACAATGCATTCCCGCGATCATCGGTTACGACTTTTACAACGTCTGCGCTCAAAATATCGTCAGGCGAAGCAAATGGTTCGGATGCCGTTGCGATATCAACCGTATCGTCCTTGAGAATTGCATCGATTGTCTTCTCAATTGTTGACGTTGCAATCATAGGCTCATCGCCTTGAACATTTACAACTACATCATATTCCGGAAATTTTTCCGCGACCTCGGAAATTCGATCCGTTCCGCTTTGATGCGTTGGCGATGTCATCAGTGCTTCAGCGCCACTTTCTTCAACGACACGAAAAATCTTTTCGGCGTCAGTCGCGACGATTACACGCGAAACATTCCGTGCTGATTTCGCCTGTTGGAGCGTTGAAAGAATTAAGGCTTTGCCGTTTATCGGCAATAGAAGTTTTTCTTGAAGTCGTGTCGAAGCAAGACGAGCGGGGATAATTACGAGAACTTTATGGGATAGATTTTTTGCCGTGATGCTCACGGGATTACAGCCTAATAGCTCGAAGCGCAAACATCAAGGCGGTGAGATTCTGTTTGGAACAAAAGGTCGAAATCGTTACACTCTCGGAGTGAATTTCACCAACGAACTAGACGTCGAATTTTCGTCGAACGTCCAAACGCCAAATTTACCCGTTCAGCCGAAGCCAACACCGAACAATCCGCATTGGACTGTTGGCATCGCAATTTTGGTGTGGCTGTCTAGCGTTTTTTTCATCATCATCGCGCAGTTAACTGTATTTAGTTATTACGCCGCGCGGATGAATACAGAAAATCTGGCAGTCACAGAACTCCTGGAAAACCTCAAACTCGACCCGACGTTTATCCTCGCAAATGTCGTGGCGGTTTTTCCGGCGCATATTCTCACGCTTGCTTTAGCGTGGATCGTCATTACACGATTTAACAGATTTTCGTTTACCGAAATGGTCGGATGGAAATTCGGCGGATTTAGTTTGTCTCACCTGCTGATAATCATTGGAGTTTTTTTTGCGCTTTTGTTCTTGGCAAACGCTTTTGGTCCGGACGAAGAAAATGAATTAACCAGAATCTTACAAAGTTCGCGAAGCGCTGTGATAGTCGTATCGGTGCTAGCAACCTTCAGCGCACCGATTGTTGAGGAAGTGATTTATCGTGGAATTCTCTTCTCCGCATTCCGAAAAACATTTGGTGAAGGTTCGGCGATCGCGATTGTCACTTTTCTATTTGCAATTATTCATGTTCCACAATATTGGCCGAGCGCGATGACGATTACGGTGCTTTGTTTGCTGAGCCTCGTGCTTACACTCATTCGCGCCCGCACGGGAAATCTCTTACCCTGCATTGTCACACACGCAGTTATCAACGGTATTCAGTCACTCGCGATGCTTGCCAATCCATCGCCTTCCTAAAAAAAAGAGACTCTTTCGAGTCTCTCAATTTCAAAAATCATTCTTGAACCTAATCATCTCTATTTTTCTTTTGAGAAGATCCAGGCGATGCAATAATCGGCGGCGTTGCTGGCACATCGGGAATTCGAGGCGAATTGATTGTCGGTTCATCCTGACGACGCGATGGTCCCGTTGATTGCGGAAATCGCTGGAATGTCGGACCACGCGGCGGACGTGGTTCTTCGTTCCTCGGTCCACCCGGATTCGGATTCACGATGATCGGTGGCGGCGGAGGAAGCGGAAGCGTCCAATAATCTCTTCGATACCAATATCCATATGGCGAATACCAACTAGAACCAAATGGAACAAAGCAATAGCCGAAATTGGGATGAAACGCCCAAACGCCGTAAGCTCCGGAGAAATTCCAGTCGCCGCGCGTCGCCAGAAGCGAATTCGTCAATGTCTTTTGGCGAAGGCGAGCGTTTGCTTTAACCGCTTGTTTTCCGCGCATCTGACTCCAGGTTTCGAATTCATCCGCGTTTCCACGCTCGAATTTCCCTACCGAAACCGAATTCATGTTGATCTTCGCTGACTGTTTTGCTTTTAGAATCGTCGGCGAGGAATTCTCCACCCGAGCCCGACCGCGATGAACTTCAATCAACGTAGCCCCGTCGCTTAAAAGATCGATACGATATACGCCGCTTTCAATGAGTCGAAAAGCCGCTGTCGGCGTTTCAACGAGCACATCGAAGTCCTTTGTAGCGTAAACCTCGAAAATCGCGCTTCCCCGAAACAGTTTCAATCGCAAATCGTCGAGCGAAGTTGTGATCATGGCAAATCGCGAATTCGATGCGAGACGCACAAATGAACCCGGATTCAAAAGAATCTCCGCGCGTCCATCGGCTCCAGTCTCAACCGTTTCACCCGCTTCAATCGAATCCCGCTTTAGAAGAACCGAACTTCTTCCATCGCTACGTGCAATTGCAACATTTCCTTCGAGAAAGTTTACGCCGCCGGCTTTGGCCGAAATCAAATAC
>DAITAB010000304.1:0-2639 GCA_036824525.1 Pyrinomonadaceae bacterium | reverse complement strand
GCAATTGCGTTTACGGGGTGCCAAAAGTTTAATACTCGATTTGCGTGATAATCCGGGAGGAATTGTTGAGCAAGCCGTAAAGGTCGCTGAGACCTTTCTTCCTTTCGGAACAACTATCGTTTCACAACGCGGTCGATCTCCTTTCGACAACAGAATGTGGAAATCACAAAACCGCGAACCGGAAAATATGCCGCTGGTGGTTCTGGTGAACTCCGGAAGCGCATCGGCTTCGGAAATCCTTGCCGGCGCACTGCAGGATAATGACCGCGCGATTCTGGTCGGCGAGAAGACCTTTGGAAAAGGACTCGTTCAGAGTGTTTTGAATTTGCCTTTTGGAAACGGTTTGACATTAACGACGGCGCGTTATTTCACTCCCACCGGACGGTCAATTCAGCGCAGTTACTCGCTCGGAAATTTGTATGACTATTACAGACACCAGGGCGCGCAGCAGAGCGTTGGCGGATTTCTGGCGGTAAAGACTTCGGCGGGACGAACACTCTATGGTGGCGATGGAATCACTCCGGACGTTTCGATCGAGACGCCGCATCAGGATGAGACTCAAAATGTTTTACTAGATCCAATCTTCTTCTTTTCGCGGGAAGCCGCAAATAATCGGGTAACCGGGCTCGGCAATGTTGAGAGCGTCTTCCGGGTAAATGAAAACTCCGGGCGGGATTCCAATCCGGAACTGACGGACACTGCTATCGCCGAGTCATTCGAGTCTTATCTAAACAAAATCTCGACATTTAATGTCAGCACGGAACTGATCGCGCGAAACAAACATTTCATCGCGATTCAGTTCAAATATTTTCTCGCAACCTCAAGTTTTGGGAATGTTAAAGCGAACAGAATACTGATCCATGACCAATCGCAATTAATCCGCGCCGTCGAGTCAATCCCGCTTGCGCGGAATCTTTATCCGCACGAAGCACAGCGCGCCAAAGTGATGCCAAAGGCGCGCCGTTCAAAAACCTAAAAGAAATAAGGTCAAAAGACTTTACGAACGCCTACGCAGCACAACCTGCCTTTTCCGACATCCGTAAAAGCGCGTCGTAAACACCATCAAGAAAGCTCCAAAGCGCTTTTGAAGCCTTGCCCGCTGTTTCGATCACTCGATGTTGTTCTTCGCGCGTTTGGCAACTTGCGTTCAAAATATCCAGCGCCGTTTGCTGATGAATCACATCTGCAGTTTCGTGTACGGAGAAAAACGAAACGGCGCGAGCATCATCAATTCCATAGAAGCTCTTAAGTCCTTCTCGCTTTGTTTTCGCAACGTTCGGAATCTGCGATTCATATGCATACAATGTCGCGATTCCTTCTCGATAATCCTCGCTTTTCGTCAGCTTCTTAAGTTCGTTTACCGATTCCCTCGTCGCGGGCAAAAGGTCCGCAGATTTTACTTCGTCTGCACTTACGCCCACCGACTCCGCAAAACGCAGCCAGAGTTCGGGATGGTTTTCGTTGCCGCGCTCTTCTTCAATCAGATTTTCGAGCAACATCTGCCGCGTCTCCATATCCTCACACTTTGAATGAACCGCGCTTACATAAGTGGGAAAAGCGCGAACGTGTGCGAAATATTGCTTCGAATACTCCGCGAGAATTTCCTTCGTAAGTTTGCCTTCATTCCAAAGTTGATAAAAAGGATGCTTCAACATCGAGTGCTCCATCACCGCTTCATTCAACAGCTCACAAAAAACCGCGGGCGCTAAACGAGAATCCAATGCGTTCATTAAATTGCCTCCAAAGAAATTGAAATTCTTTTGACCATCGGAATTAACCGAGAATCAACGTTGACAAAGATAACCGACGCGACACGAATCGGGCAACTACGCGACGAGGTGATGGGTAACCGATTTTTTGGTAAATGGTCGAAAACGCAAAAAGCGACAAGAAAAGCATTCCAGCTCTTTCTTGTCGCGATTTATAATTAACAATTCTCGATTTACGAATTCAGAGCTTGAAATTCAAACCCTGAATTCCGCACTCTTCACTTCTCAATCCGATAAACTTTTCCCTTCCAAACCACGAGCACTTCTTCGCCAAGCGCGAAGAATTGCGCGAGTTCTTTTTCGCTTGCGATAAGTTTAAAGAATGCATCGCTCGCAAATTTGAATTTCACTTCCGGAAGTCTCGCTTCCGCTTTGAATTCCGTATCGGTCCAAATTCCATTTTCGTCATAAATGAAAGTTTTGTTTCCGACGCTTTTTACTCCGGACGACAATTTCTCGTCGCGGACTTGTTCGGCTTCGCGTTTTTTTCTGCTTTCCTTCGCGACCGAAACCGCGCCTCGACCCGAATCAGCGGCAACGTCCACTGTGGCACTCACCGCACCCGGAGCGTTTCGAAGAACTTTCTGCGCATTTCCGCGCACGCCGTCAAGCTGAATTCCATCGCGTCGCTCGCTTCCATCGGTCGCAAGATATGAAGTGTACGGAGTAACGATTCCGTATCGCGTGCCGAGCTCTACGATTTCATCGCGCACTTCTTTCGTCTCGCCGTTTGCGCGAATTGAATCAATCAGCCAACCAACTCGACGAGTTGCCCAAAGCCGCGGCAACCATGTGTTCTCCTCATCGCGCAAAGGAAAATCTAAATTCGGATAACTAAACGTTCGCGATTCTTTTCCGGTTTTTCCGTTG
>DAITAB010000303.1:0-2641 GCA_036824525.1 Pyrinomonadaceae bacterium | reverse complement strand
TCGCCTTTATTTCTTAACGCTTATTTTACAAGAAAGGTTCGCGATTAGAAGCCTGGATTATGCAGGGATTTCGAAAGTCGCCACGGAAGTCGGAGTTTCAAAGCAGCGAACTTTGTAAACCTTTACGCGTTCATCCTCAATGCGCGAAGCGACATATTCCAAAATAAAACGCGCGATGTTTTCCGCCGATGAATTTAGTTCTTCATCAAAAGGCGGAAGCTCATTTATGTTTCGATGATCGAGATATTTCACCACTTCATCCGCGGCTTTTTTCAAATCAACGAAATCAATGAGCAGACCGATGTTGTTTAGCTCTTCGCCGCGTGCGTAGATCTCTATTTTGTAATTGTGACCGTGAAGGTTCTCACACTTTCCCTTGTAGCCGCGCAGTTGATGCGCCGACGAGAAATTGCGTTCGATCATTACTTCGTACATATCGGTGAACTCCGCCATCAATTTTCGTTGAAAATCACCGCGATTTCGTTTGCGTCGTTTGTAATTTTACATTTCGGAAGGCTGTTCAAAAAATCGCGTCCGTAGTTTTTCGTGCGCAGGCGCGGATCGAGAATCGCGATCACGCCTTTGTCAGTCCCGCTGCGAATCAATCGTCCGATTCCTTGTTTCAAGGTGATAATCGCTTGCGGAACGCTGTAATCATTGAATGAAGAACCGCCATTTTCATCTATAAAACGCGAACGCGCCGCGACGATCGGATCGCTCGGCACCGCGAACGGCAACTTGTCTATGATCACGCAGGAAAGTTGTTCGCCGCGCACATCAACGCCTTGCCAAAAACTCGAAGTCGCAAATAAAACTGCGTTCGGCGTGGATTTGAATCGTTCGAGCAAACCGGTTTTCGACATCGAACCTTGAACGAAACAGGAAAACTCCACGCGTCGCGCGACTTCAAGGTGAAGCGCGTTCATGGAAGCGTTGCTTGTACACAAAACGAATGCGCGTCCTTTTGTCGCGTTGAGAATTTTTACGATTTCGCCGGCGGCAAGCTGCGTAAATTCCGGCGCACGCGGATCGGGCATCGTGCGCGGAAGATACAAAATCATTTGCGATTCGTAATCGAACGACGACGGCGCGATCAACGTATCGGTTTTTGCGTTGCTCAAACCGAGCCGCTCTTTTATGAAATTGAAATTTCCTTTGCTCGAAAGAGTCGCGGAAGTCAGCACGACTGTTTCAACTTTTTCGAAAAGTTTTTCTTGCAGCAATTCAGAAACATCAATGGGCGATGCGCGCAAAAAAACTCCGCGTCCGCGACGCTCCAACCAATACACAAAATTCTTTTCGGCTTGAGTCGCGATGAAATTCAGATCGAAACAAATTTGCCTCGCGCGTTTCAAAACCGATTCGATTTCCGTGTCTTCGGCGGCGAAACGATCGAGAATTGCTTCGAGTTGTTTGAGCGCGGCGTCGAGTTGAATGTAGGCTTCGCCGAGCGGAGTCGCGCGCATTTCGTTGCCAGCGAATTTCTGTCCGAATGAATTTGGCAACAAAGGAAATCTTCCTTCTTGTCCGCGAGCCTGCGCAAAACGCGACCAAAAAATATCCGCGAAACCGATGATTTTTACGCCGATCCGCATCAAATCGCGATTAACCTGCGCATCGGCAATCGGCAGCCGATCCACATCGCGTACTAATTCTTCA
This sequence comes from Pyrinomonadaceae bacterium, assembly GCA_036824525.1. Classification (GTDB taxonomy): domain Bacteria; phylum Acidobacteriota; class Blastocatellia; order Pyrinomonadales; family Pyrinomonadaceae; genus DAITAB01. The sequence continues at coordinate 982 of DAITAB010000303.1, read as the reverse complement.
AACTGAAAATTCGAAACCGAGAAACCGAAATAATCCGATGCGATATCTTCTATAAGATGTGCTTCATCAAAAATCACTGCCCCATAATCGGGAAGCACGCGCCCGAATTCATTCCCGCGCAAATTCAGATCTGCAAAAAACAGATGGTGATTCACGATCACGATATCCGCTTCCTCGGCGCGTTTTCGCATACGAGTGATGAAGCAGGCTTCGAAGTCTTCGCACTTCGAGCCGAGACAGGTTTCAGATTTTGCGTTGATCTGACTCCAAAACGAAAGATTCTCAGGAAGCTCGGTCAACTCCGAGCGATCGCCGGTAGCGGATTCGCGCGACCATCTGGAAATCTTCGAAAAAGAATCCATTTCTTCCAAATTTTCTAGAATCGGCTGCGATTCGGCCTTTTTAATACGGTATAGGCAGGCAAAATTTGTGCGCCCTTTCATATAGGCGGCGGTGAATTTGGTGGGAAGGATTCCCTGTAAAAACGGGATGTCCTTTTCCATCAATTGTTCCTGGAGGTTTTTTGTTCCGGTCGAGATGATGATTCGTTGTTTACGCGCAAGTGCCGTCGCGATCGCTGGGACCAGATAAGCCAGCGTTTTCCCGGTACCGGTTCCGGCTTCTACAATGAGATGCCGTCCGCTTTCGAAAGCATTGAGAACCGCATCCGCCATCGCGACCTGTCCGGACCGGAATTCGTATTCGGAAAGTGCGGTGGCGATTATTCCGGTTTCTCCGAAAATTGCGTCCATCGATGGCGGTTCTAATTTAGGCTTGGTTGTGGACATCATTTTACTTAATTATGGGTTGACGAATTAATAAAGTGAGTTAAGATGATTCGAATATATTTGTTCATTCTTCGGGAAAGCGCGGCGCGATATTGCTTCCTGCCCGCCTTCCAACTTTTTGTAGTAGATCCGATTTTCGGATTTATTAACCACGGCATTTTTGGAATCGTTCTTAAACGTTACGTTCTTTTTCA
>DAITAB010000302.1:0-2642 GCA_036824525.1 Pyrinomonadaceae bacterium | reverse complement strand
CCGCGCCGTCGTTCCAAAAATTTCCGACGACGAAGTTTTGGAATTGATCGAAGCGCGTCATCCGTTGCTTGAAGAAAATCTCCGGGAAACGTCAACGCGAAGTCGCAGAGACGCAAAGAAAAGCGGATCAAAAGCCCTCGCGTCAGCAAGCGCGGATATTTCTTCCGACGAACAACGATCAACGTTCAACGAACAAACAACGGAAATCGTTCCTGTCAGTTTCAAACTAACAAAATCAAATTCCCTGATGATAATTTCCGGCGCGAATGCAGGTGGAAAAACCGTGGTGTTAAAGACTGCGGGTTTGCTTTCGTTGATGGCGATTTCCGGTTTGCCGGTTCCGGCGTCGTCCGCGTCGGTTCCTTTTTATCGTTCGGTACTGGCGGATATCGGCGATCATCAGTCGCTCGCTGCGAATCTTTCCACCTTCACATCGCACATCTCGAATATCGCTTCGATGTTCGAGGCTTGTCGGCAACCGGCGCTCGTATTGCTCGATGAGGTCGGAACCGGAACCGATCCTGACGAAGGTTCGGCGCTCGGCGTCGCGATCGTCGATAAATTCCGACGCGAAAAACGCGCGCAGTTGATTGCTTCCACACACTATCGCGGATTAAAAACTTACGCCGCAAATGACGAATCGGTAATAAACGCTTCGGTGGAATTCGACGAGAAAACCTTGAAACCGACTTATCGTTTGATTCTCGGTTTCGCCGGCGCATCCAGCGGAATCGAGATTGCGCGCCGGTTTGGAATTCCTTCCGACGTTATCGAAGCCGCTCGCCAACGCGTGGACATTTCCGCGCGCGAAGCCGCCGATTATCTTGCCAAGATAAAACGCGAATCCGAGATTGCCGCGGATTTGCGTGCCGCGCTCGAAGTAGAACGCGATGCGGTCGCAAAGAAATTCGCCTTGCTCGAAATTGACTTCCTGAAAAAAGAAAAGGAGCGCCGGAAGGAATTCGAGGCTTCGCTATCGGAAACGCTCGATGGTTTTGAAAGGCAAACTCGCGCGATCCTGAAAGACATTGATGACAAAGCCGCAAAAATAAAACTCGAGAAGGAAATCGCGCGCGGCGGTGCGGAACTCAAAAGAATCGCAATTTCAAAAGCGCAAAGCGAAACGGCTTTTGGGAGCGAAGCACAAGCGGGCGAAGATTCATCGCTTCCTCCCGCGGTAGCCCGCGGTTTTCATCTAGCGAAAGCCGATGCACCGATAGAAATCGGCTCGCACGTTTTAGTTTCGAGTTACGGAAAAGTCGGACGCGTCGAAAATATTTCGAATGGAATCGCGGAAATTCTCGTCGGCGCGATGCGTCTGCGTGAGAAGTTGGAAAATCTCAAAGCCGTCGAAGAGTCCAAAGCCCAAGGTCCAAAGTCCAAAGTCAGAGATAAGAATCAATCTTCGGAAATTAGACTCGAAACTTTGGACTCTTATGCCGAACTAAATTTAATCGGAAAGAAAACAATGGTCGTGGATACCGAAGTTGATCGTTTTTTGGATGAAGCTTTTATGAGCGGACACAAGCAAGTTCGCATAATTCACGGCATGGGAACCGGCGCAATGAGAAATGCCGTACACGATTTTCTGCGCCATCATCCCCACGTAGAACGCTATTCGCTCGCGCCGCGCGAACAAGGCGGCGATGGTGCTACGGTCGTTGAACTGAAAGCTTAGAAAGTCTTGACAAGCACGACGTCTGGATTGAAACTTATTTCAATGAGCAATGCAGTAACAATCAGTCTTCCTTCGGATTTGGACGCAAGCGAATTTGAAATAAATATGATCGTTGCGTCGAAGCTCTATGAACTTGGCAAGCTTTCGTCGGGACAGGCGGCAGAGATGGTCGGTCTCTCGAAACGCGAATTTATTGAGTCGCTCGCGAAATATAAGGTATCGGTTTTTGGTTACGATCATCCCGAACTACAAGTTGACCTTTCGAAATTATGAATGAGACGGTCGTTGTTGCAGATACAAGCTGCCTCATCATCCTCGATCGAATCGGCGAACTCTCCCTTCTTCAAAAACTTTTTAGTAATGTGATGATCACGCGCGAAGTCGCAAATGAGTTTGGCGATGTTGTGCCTGATTGGATAAAGGTTGAGTTCAGCGAAAATCTCGAACAACCTGATTCTTTGCGCGGTCAACTTGATTCCGGCGAAGCAGGTTCGATTCTTCTTGCGATTGAAAAATCGGCCTTGCTTATTATTGATGAAAAGAAAGGACGCCGAATTGCGCAAGGCCTTGGAGTAAGAATCATCGGAACCCTCGGATTGGTTTTGCTTGCAAAGAAACGCGGATTGATTGATTCGGTTGTGCCATTGATTGCCGCAATCGAACGAGAAGGATTTTTCATTTCAACTACGCTAATCGAAGAATTATTTTCAGACGAATAAATCTGTTTCGGCGTGAATTTGTGCAGTTGAAAGCGCGCGAAATTGGGCGATTCGCCGCGCCGCGCGAACAAGGCGGCGATGGTGCTACAATGGTCGAACTAAAACAGTGATCACTTTTCTGCGATGTTGTTTCCCGAACACTTCATTGAAGATCTTAAAAACCGCGCGGATATAATCCGGCTCATAGATTCGTATGTTCCGCTCAAGAAAAAGGGCGCGAACTGGATGGCGTGTTGTCCTTTTCA
>DAITAB010000103.1:0-8854 GCA_036824525.1 Pyrinomonadaceae bacterium | reverse complement strand
TCACTCTCCAGCGCTTCGAAACGAAGTCCTTTAACGGTACCCTGAGTTCCAACCGGCATAAAAACAGGCGTCTCAATTACTGAACGCCTGGTACGTAGAATTCCGGTGCGTGCGTTTCCCTCACGCGATGTAACCGTCCAACTTATAGGTTTCATTTAACCTTCATCAATCGCCATTTTTTGCTGAACCGCTTTTACGAACGATGCTCCAAATTTCCTGTGCGCCAACCGCAACATCGGAAATCACCGTTCCATTTTCATTTACCAATACCGCGGTTGGGGTTCCATTAAGCGCTAAAGCTTTGACCAGTTTCTTTTCAGCATCGAGCACGATCGGCGAAGATAATCCTAAGCCGCGATTCGCTTCAGCCTCGCCGTCCGAAATCAAAATTAAATTAGGTTCTTCGGAAGTACGCGCTTTATCCCAAGCACGAAGGTCGTCCAACATGTTCGAACAATAACCGCAACCCAAACTCCAATTCGCGATCAGAGTTTTCGATCCCCGAAGTTCCGCCGAGGAAATTGTTTTTCCATTTACATCTTCAAACGAAAATTGCGGTAACTCGCTACCCAGCGGACTCGACTCGTGTCCGTTTGTTTCCGCGCTGCGAACAAACGAAATCGCGTCGTCATTCTTTTCCGCGCGAATCTGTTCGATCAGTTTTCGAATAGACTCATCACCCGCCGCGGCACGACTCGCGATTCGTCCGTCAGAATTTACGAGAACGCAGGTCGGCGTCCAAGGCGCGCCGAATTTCGTTGCGACTTCGCGCTCGTCTTGCAGGAAAATTTTCTTGAAAGTTTTACCGCCGAGTTTGGACGCATTTTCTTTTGCATTTCCGCTGCTCACAAAAACGAATTCGACTCTATCTTTCAATTCCTCTTGCCACGTTTCGATTTCCGGCAGCAGTGCATTACACGGACTGCACGTCGGACTCACAAAAAACATGAGCAATGCACGATCCCGCGGTAGAATTTCAGCAAAGGTAAATCTCTTTCCATTCAGATCCGGAAGTGAGAAATCGGGAGCAAACGCGCCGATTGGAAGACCTTTTTCCGGTGACGCTGCTTCAACACGCTCAACCGGCTTACCTTCGGAAGAAAGCAGCTCGAGAATTTCCAATCGACGAATGACTTGAGTTTGCTGCTGAGAAATCTGTTTTAGGAAATAAACAACCGAGATCAAGAGACCGACCGCCGCCAGACCGAGAATTATTTCCATCGTATTACCGTTTCCGGAAATTCCTGTCGAATCAAGAAAACTTCGTCCTTGATTATTAGCACCGCGAAAAATTAACAGAAGCGCCAGATTTAGAAATGCAAAATTTCTGATGAGACTCTTTTTACCAACCGGCTCGGAGTGAATTTGTCCGAAGCAATGGCAATCCGGCGCGTTTCCCTTAATCATCTGCACAATCATGCCGATCGAGAATATCAACAGCAGCGTGAATGCTCCCATTGCGCCAAAATACGAAGTCGTTACCGGAATCAATAGAATTGCAATAGCCAGCTCAACGATCGGCAACAAAATCGAAACCGGCTTTGAAAGCGAATCCGGAACGCCGAATTCTCTTACCGCTTTTTGTGCTCCATCGCTATCGAGAAATTTCCCGATTGCTGCCAGCGCAAAGATTGCAGCCAGAATAATCCGAATCAAAAGCAAAATATCGTTCATAGACAAAAATCAACTACGCGAAACAAGCGAAAAAATTAACACGATCAAAACTTCTGCTCAACTTCGCTTAGCGGTTTTGGCTCGTTTGTGTCTTTCAACTAAGCGAATCGGCGTAGCAAAAAAACCAAACTGTTCGCGCAGACGGTTTTCGATGTATCGAAGATAAGAGAAATGCAATCCGGGCTTACTGCCGGAAGTGAAAAGTATGAACAACGGCGGACGAATTCCCGCCTGCGCAATGAATTGCACCTTTAGACGCGAACCGGAACTTCTGCCTGCAGAAGGTGCTGTTCCGCCTTTTGGTTGAAGAATGTTTTCTTCGAAGAAACGATTCAACACGGAAGTTTGGACGCGCCGGCTTCGCGCTTCATAAGCTTGGGCAACCATTGGAAGTATCTTGCTCACTCGCTGACCTGTGAGTGCGGAAATCGTTATCAAAGGTGCCCAGTCGAGAAACTTCAGTTGATCGCGAAGATTGTGTTCGAATTCGATCGCCGTGTTCGTCTCTTTCTCTTCCAGTTTGTCCCACTTGTTTACCGCGAGAAACAAACTGCAACCCGAATCGAGCGCGTAACCGGCAATGCTCGCATCGAGATTCATTACGCCTTCGGTCGCATCTATAAGGAGAATTGCGATGTCCGCGCGTTCGAGAGCCTTTCGCGCCATCACTACGGACATCTTTTCCGCCATCTCCGTTGTTTTTCCTTTACGACGAATTCCGGCAGTATCGATCAAAATAAATTTCTTCCCCTCGAACATAAATTCCGTATCAACTGCGTCGCGTGTGGTACCCGCAATAGGCGAGACGATGGTTCGTTCTTCGCCAAGAATCTTATTGAGCAACGAAGATTTTCCGACGTTAGGGCGTCCAATAATAGCGAGTCGAATCTCTTCCGGCTTTTCCTCGATCAGACCGGCGTCGTAAGTCAAAACCGGCGCCACCGCATCAAGTAAATCCCCGATTCCATTTCCGTGTTCCGCCGAGATTGGGAATAGGTCGAATCCAAACCGATGAAATTCTGCCGCTTCATTCTCGATGCTGGCAGATTCGGATTTGTTCGCCGCAATGAAAATCGGTTTCTTCTGATTACGAAGCAAAACCGCAAGTTCTTCATCGAGCGGAGTGATTCCCGCCCGCGCATCTACCACCCAAATTATTGCTTCGCATTCCGAAATTGCATTTGCCGCTTGCTTGAAAATATTTGTAGGAATAATCGCATCATCGTCCGGAACAATTCCACCGGTATCGACGATGCGAAAAGTCTTTCCCGCCCAACTCGCTTCGCCAAATATACGGTCGCGCGTGATTCCCGGCTCGTCTCCAACAATGGATTTCCGCGAGCCGGTAATACGATTGAAAAGCGTGGACTTTCCAACGTTCGGACGACCGATAATTGCGACAAGTGGTTCCTTCATAAAATTCGCAGCAACAAACTGCTAGTCGGCTTTCGCAAAATCGAGCGCCACCTTAATATTCAGCGCGCCTTCACCAACTTCATGTTTCAAATCCTTCGCACGGACGCGAAGCGCTCCAGCGCGTTCGATAGGAACTGCAAACGAAAGCTTTCCGATATCCAGAATCGGCAAAGGATTTATGTTGCGGTCGATAGAACCTTGCACAAACCGCGCGAGAAGCGTGCCGGCAATATTCGCCACACTTCCGAGTTTCACCGTAAGAACTTTCGCGCGCCCATATAGGATTTGTTTGTTTCGGTCGAAATCCAACTCGATATTGGTATCGGCAATTCCGGAAAACGGCATACATCCGACCAGCGGAAAATTGTATCGACCGGCAAAAGCAATCGGTGCGAAAATTTTTCCGTCGTGGAAACGAACTGACGTTCGCGTTCCATCGTGTTCGCGTTGAAGCGTTACAACTTCTCTGCATTCTGACGTTGATTTTCGTCCGGATGATTCCAGGTCAGCAAAGCCAAAGGTAAAACTGTTTTCTTGTATTTGAGGTTCTCTCAGTGCGTTACCGCGCCTCTTCATAGAATCCATTTTGACTTCGCTGATGGGAAAGTCGGTTTGTTTCAAATTTGCAAACATCGCATCAACCAATGCATCAAAAAACGTTTCGTTTAGTACGACCGTCACTTCCGCATTCTGCGCACGCGCATTCACGCCAATTGCAGCGAGAAGAAAACTCAGACATAAAAATTTCTTCAACATCATTTCACCTCGTCGCAAAAAAAATCTTCGGGTAAGTGTTCGCCGCAAATCAGCCTTTTTTACAATCCGCTCTTCACAATATCGTGTAAACGAATTAGCCCGACGCAGCGATTTCCGTCTTCGATCACAGGCAACACGGAAATCTGCGACGGACGATTTTCCATAAGTTGCAGCGCCTCATAGGCGAGCGATTCGCTTTTTGTCACTGTCGGATTTTTCGTCATCATTTCTTCCGCGCATAACGCCGGGATTTTTTCCGCGGACATTTTTTCGAAAAGGCGACGCAAGTCTCCATCGGTAATAATGCCGCTCAATTTCCCGTCCGCGCTTACTACATTCACCGCCCCGAGTCCGAATTTCGATATCGCGGTGACGACTTCGATCCATGTCGCTTGCGGCGAGACGTTTGGACTTTCATGCATCAGGTCTGCGACTTTCACCGTCAGGCGTTTTCCGATTTGTCCCGCCGGATGATTCGCCGCGAAATCTTCCAGCGTCAAATTCTTCGCTTCCATTAGTGTCATTGCGAGCGCATCGCCGATTGCGAGCGCGACAGTCGTAGAAGCGGTCGGCGCGAGATTGAGCGGACACGCTTCCTGATCAACCGAAGCATCAAGCGCCACGTCCGATCTTCGTGCCAGCGTGGAATTCAAATTGCCGACGATGGAAATTATCGAAACACCTTTCGCTTTTATCGAAGGAAGGAGCGCGATGATTTCGTCCGTCTCGCCGCTGTTTGAAAGCGCGATCACGACGTCGCCTTTCGAAATTATTCCGAGACTTCCGTGCATCGCATCGGATGGATGCAAAAAAACCGCAACCGTTCCGGTGCTGGTCATCGTGTCCGCGATTTTGTTTGCGATGATTCCAGATTTGCCGACTCCCAATACGACAACTTTCCCGCGGCATTCTGAAAGCAAATTCATCCCGCTTTCCAAGCTCACGCGGTCGAGGCGCTGCGAAGCCCTTTCGATTGAATCGGATTCAAGTTTTAGAAGCTGCTTTACTTTGTTGAATAAATCGGACACGAAAATCAATTTAGCACAAAACCTCCTTGCATATAGAAAAAGCGGCGAAAGGAATCGCCGCATGAGACTTCAATATAATCGATGTTTTCCCGCTATCTAACGGGTGAAAAAACGTCGAGTACGATTTGCCACATCGCACCACGCAGTTTCCACACTTGCACGAAATTTCCCTTTTCAGTTTTGCTGCCGCGAATGATTTCGTAAGAATTACTCGTATAAGCGAGATCGGCAGTGCTAAAGAAATTTGTCCGCTTTCCGAAACGAATCGCGCCTTGGTTTTTCTTCGCTGAAGCAAGCGCGTTTTTTCGTCCCGTTATCGGGAACTCACCGTCGCGCAGCATGCGAATATCTTCCGCGGCATAAAGTTTATAGGCTTTCGCTAAACCGAACTTTTCAGCGCCCTCAAAAAACCGAATCGCGGAGTCGCCGGCAGAAAGCTTTCGTTCGTTGAGGTTTTTTCCTGTGTCGGCGGGAGACTTCCAATCGCTTGAAACGGATTTCGGTTTTCCGTGTCCGATACCAATATCGAGAACTACTTTGAAATTACCGTCGGATTGTTTCTGCCAAATCGAAAAATATTGCCCGTTGGAAGAACCGCCTTTCTCTCTTCCTTCGGGAAAATATTCATAGTCGCCCGTCGTGTAACCGAGAATTCCGTTCGAAGAAATGTCCGCAAAGGTCGGATTCCACACAATGAGTTCCGGCGAATCTTTCTGTTCACTCAAAAATTTCTTTCCATTTACCGGACCGGGACGAAAAAGCACGCCATCATCCGCGATGTATTTAAGAAACGCATCGCGAAACCCGATTCGCTGCGCATCGCTGGCAAAAGTTTTTTCCGAAAGCACAACTTTTTCCAAATCGGAATTGGACTGCGCCAGTGCCGAATTTGCAACGACAAGGAAGAGTAAGGACAGCACACAGTTCTTCATATGCCAGACAGTTTAGAGCGACGCCGCGCGAATTCCAAAACGACCGCAATAAGCAAAAAGAAAAAACAGCCGCGATTTCTCGTGGCTGTTCCCTTTTCCGAATTCGGATTGCGGTTATTTGATCGTCACAAAATCCGTCGCCGTTCTTCCGAAAGTTTCCGGGTTGTACATCTCTTCCGCTTTTGTCGGCGGCACCACGAATTCGCCCGGCGTTGTCGCGCGCGCCACGTAGTTGTAATCGTAAACGCCTTCCCAAAGCAGCGACGAAAATGCTTCCGCGCGTTCATCGCGAAAATTCTGATGCTCAAACCACTGCCAGCGCCAATACCACCAGCCGCGTCCGTAAGAGCGCGAACCGTATTCGAGTACCGAAGTATTTCCGCCTTGCGGATCGGGAGGAATTGTTTCGGTCACCGCGAGTCCCGGATTCAGAATTTCGAACCCGGCGGGAATCGGATCGACGAGCGCCACGTGATAACGACGCGCTGCCGCAACCATCGTGAGCCGTACGCGAATTCGCGCGCCGGATTTTATCGTCCAGCTTCCGTCAGGCTCCTGCTTCACATCGTCCGCGTTATCAACCGCTTCGTATTTTCGCAAGACAGTGAATCCATAATCCGCAGGTTTCAGACGCAAATCCCTCGGCGCATATTTCATTCCGATTCGATAATAGAGTCTTCCGACGCCTTGCTTATCGAGAATCAAATTCGAAACGCCGCCTTGTTCTAGCAAATAATTCATCGGCACATCGAGACGATTGAAATCGGTCGAGCGTCCTTTGAATTTCTGTTCGCCGACATACGCATTTCCGAGCCACGCGCGGGTCACAAAATCCGGCGTCACTTTTTCATACGCCGCGAAATATTTGTCGAGCGCGAGAAGTATGAACACGTTTTCCTGTGTGCTCTGCCAACGACCTTCGGTGCGATGCTGCAATAAACCGCGAACTAATTTAGGAATAAGATCGTTCGCGTTTGCGCCCGCGCTTACGCTTGGGCTACTGACACTCGTCTTTATAAACGCTTCAAGCAACACACCATCCGCGCGACGATCCGAAGCCATAATCAACCACGCGCCGTCGCGATAATTCGTGATAAAATTCGCCGCCGCCGCGGTTTCAGTGGTGCGGTTCATCAAGAAACGCAAAATCGTTTGCACTTCAACCGAAGAATTCTTGTCGTCCGCCAACACATTCAAAATCCAACCAGTCGCTTCGAACGGAAGTTTTTCTAGCGTCGCTTCTTTTAGCAAAGCTTTTGCTTTTGCAGTATCGCGATCGCCCCTCATCGCGCGGACGTAGAGCGCGTAAGCGGAAATCGTCCAACGCACTTCCGGATAATTTTTGTACCACTCATTATCGAAATGCTTTTCGACGTTTTTCAGATAAGGTTTCGTCTTGTCGAGCATTTCGTCCGGCACTTTGTAACCTTTCGCCTTCGCAAGGGCGAGCGCGTGCGCTACGTGAAGCGTCAGAAACGGATATTCGTATCGCTCGCGACGCGAAGACCACAAACCGAAACTTCCGTCATCGCGTTGACGCCCTTTGAGCAGTTCCACGTCGCGCGCAAAACTCGCGGCGAGTTCGTCAGCCGTCGGCATATCTTTCGCTTTGAATGCAGACAAAACATCGCGCATCGCGGCGATCGAAATCATCCGCGAAGAAATTTGCTCGGTGCATTCGAAACGATACTTATATAGATAGAGAAACGCGTCCGTCAGCTCCTGAAGTTGCGTGGAACTCGTTGTAACTTCCAATCCGCCGAATTGCGGGAAGACGTCTTTCGGCGCTTCGACCGGCTGCACAACCGAACCTTCTTCGACCGTTCCGTAGGTCGCAAAAGCTTCCGTCGTCGCGGGCGTCCAAACCGGAAGATTTATTTCCGCCGCGTCTGAATATTTTCCGGAAGAAACTCCAAACTGAAAACGCGCGGTTCCCGCTTTTTCAGCCGCGACGGGAAAACGAACTTCCACACGATCATTCGCAGGCACGACGACGCGTTTGCCCATAAATGAAGTGTCGGTAGTCCGACCGTTAGGGAGGGCGCTGGCCGAACTAGAAAGTGCGCCCTCCTTTACAGTCGGGCTACTGACACTACTAATGACGCTGCTACTGACACCAAGCGTCGCATTCGTTGCGCGCACCGCGACATCAACCGTCATCGCATTGTCCGTCTGATTTTGAACGACGACCGGAAGCTCAACCTTGTCGCCGAAATTCATAAACCGCGGCGCGCTCGGTCGAACCATCAAAGGCTGTCGCGCGGTGATATTCGATTCACCCAAACCAAATCGCTTCGCATTATCAACCGCAACCGCCATCACACGATATCGAGTGAGACTATCGGGAAGTTTTACCGCGACAGTCGCGCGACCATTCGAATCGGTCACGACACTTGGCGACCAATTCGCGAGCGCATTGAAGTTCGTCCGCAAATTTATGTTTGGTTGTTGTTCGGCTTTTTTGTTTTCTTCGCGGGCGGCAGACTTTGCTGCCGGTCGCTGCAAACTCCCAATAGCTTCCATTTTTCGAAATGCAATGTCAGCGCCATCCGTTACAATTGCATTTGAGGCGGCTCCCGCTGAAACTTCTACCGCAGCATCAACGCCGCCGGTGCGGAAGTTATTTATTTCTCTTTCATTTCCGCGGCCAACCAAATCCTTCGCATTCGCGAGGAGAATATTTTCGCGTGAATGAAAATCCGCGACGCCGGATTCGCGTGGGGTGTAAAAAGTATCGAGCGGATTTTCGAGTTTGTAACCGGTGAGCGACAAAACCGATTCATCAACCACAACGACCGCGACTTCAGTATTGCCGACAGGTTCGCCGCGAAAATCTTTGACCGAAACATTCACCGTAGTCTCACCGCCGGGTTCGAGATTTTTCGTCGCAGGTTCGGCGGTGAGCGAAAGTTTTCGCGATGCGGTTGAGATCGAAAGATTCAATTCGCCCGATGCAAGCGCCGGACGTTTCGCCAATGCGATGTCAGCTTTTGCGTCCGCTTCCGGCGCGCGGTCCGCCGCGCCAACGAGATCAACTTGCAGATGAAC
>DAITAB010000301.1:0-2668 GCA_036824525.1 Pyrinomonadaceae bacterium | reverse complement strand
GCTAAAACATGGAATGGAATTATTTTTTGCGCTGGCAAAAAATAACGCACTGATCAAAACGTTGAAGCCTATCGAGTATGCGTAAGAACTGAGATCAAGATTCGTCAACGGAAATCAGTTGAGGACAACTCGAAAATTTATTCGCCTTGTTTACGCGAGAAGATTTTTGTCAACGAATCAGACCAGCGCGGCGCCGTTTCGCTGCCGGTAACGCGAATCCGCATCAGCTCCGCTTTCGGACCGAATCCATTGAGCGATGAGAAAGCCTGTGCTTCTAAAATATAGTGACCGACCGGCAAAGAATTGTATCGAACATTCGCAATCGAATTCAGTTCCGACCAATTCTCATCGAATTCGCGAAGCCTGAATCGGTATCGAACGTCTTTTTCGTCAACGAACCAACCGGAGCGAACCGATGCTTCAAAAGTCCACTTGCCATATTCAACGGTGTAACGATTCTTGTCAGTTGCGACTCGCGCATTTTTCCAACTGATATTTTCAAGCGCGACAACCGGAACCGCATTAAACGCTGCGAGCTCAACCGGATCAACGACTACCAGTCCGCCATTGGTTCCGCAAATAAATTTATTTGATTCATTGCGGATTAAACTGCGCGAAGTCGTGAATTCCCAATCATCCAGGCTCATTAACGCCGTCACCTGTCGGACCAGTTTTTTCTTTTCGATGTCGTATTCGCGCAAACCATTCGAACTTCCAACCCAAACGCTTTCGCCGGCGCCCCAGATGATCACCCAGCCGCCAACCGCACCTTCTGTTTCGGCAATTACCTTGACGTCTTTATCGGAATTCATAACGAGAATTCGATTGTCTTGAATCAACGCGACTCTTCCATCTTCATTGACTGCAATCGAATAGACGCTTCCCGTTTCGGAGATTCCTTTCCCTGCGATTCGCTTTAGTTCCAAATCAGTTTGACGCCAAAGTCCATTTCCAAGCGTTCCGATCCAAACTTGTTTTCGACGATCTTCAGTAAGGGTATAAACGTAACCAAGTGAATTTTGCCTCGGATCGAGAATTTGACGGATTTCTCCTTCGGATATTTCAACCAATCCTCCGAGAGTTCCGATCAACAAAGAATTTTCCCGTTCGAGCAAAACCCGGGTCGGGCTTCCGAATTCTTTTACTGAGGGAGCAACTCGTTCGAACTGACCGCTCCCTTCGCGGCGAAAGAGTCCTTCGTCCGTCGCCGCCCATACACTTCCCGTGCGATCTTCCAAAATATCCCAAACCAGGAGGCGATCAAGACCTGCAATCGGCGCGAGTGAAAATCCTTCATTAGAATTCAGTAGAAAACTGTGTCGCGCGCCACCGATCAGAAAATCGCCGTTCGCTTTTCGGTTCAATGACATCACCGGATTTTCGCCCGGCAAGCGAATGCGCCTTATCGCATTTCTTAAGGCGCTGATCTTCGCCACTCCACGGGTATCGGTCGCACACCAAATGTTTCCGTCTGAATCACTTCGAATTCGATTTACTATCGAATTTCGAAAAACGGTTTCATGGAAAACCCAGTTTCCCGATTTCCGTGTGAAGATATCGAGTCTTCCATCGATCCCTACGAATAGCTCCGACTCATTTGCAAAGACCGCCGTAACGGATCGCCCGCGAGTCCATTCGTAAATATCGCCAATTGCATTTCCGTCTTTGTCGATTTCGATTAATCCTTTTTCGCCGCCCACGAGAATTGACCTGCGCGTGCAACAGAGTGTTCGAATTAGTCCGACAGTTCGCCAATCGGAATTTCGAATCGAACGCCAGAAATCAGTTTCGCACCGAAGCAGTCCGCACTGTTGACCCGCCGCCCAGAGTGAGCCGTCGTGGTCAAATGCGAGATCAAAAATCATTCCCGAGTGAAGCTGATCATCTTTTGCATAGGAAACACCGTCAGCTTCCGACCACCACAACAGTCCGTGTGTTGTTCCAATCCAAAGACGTCCATCCGGTCCCGCCGCGAGACATTCGGCTACATCGCGACTCCATTTGCTTTTGGTTGTGATCGGACTAACCTTGCCATCGTTATCGATCATATCGACACCGGCATCGGAGCCGACGAAAACACGTCCATTGGGCGCGGCGCAAACGGAACGCGTTCCGTGCGTTGCCAGACCGTCGGATTGACCGAAAATTCTTATTCGCGATCCATCGTAGCGCGCGAGTCCATTTGGACCGGCAAACCAAATCAGCCCGTTATCCGATTCGGCAGTATCGTGAACCTGACCGCTGGAAAGACCTTGAGCACGACCAATCGTATTGAATGGAATTTTTTGAACGGATTCTAGATTGATGACTTCGTCGGTTTTACGGCTGATCAAATTCGTACACGCTTCCTTCGTTGTCTTTTTCGAGACTAAAACGCTCGACGATTAACTTGCTGGTTTGATGCTCCACAGAAAATTCTTTAATGGAACGGCTAATTATGAAAGATGAAGACTTTCAACAAATCCGAGCACGCTCCTAAACGAAACGCCCCGCACAGACTAAATATGATACTAAACCGATGCCAGGCATTCTCGCACAAAACCTTGAGTAATTGCACTTCAAACCACCGTCGATGCTGAAGCGCCGAAATCGAATGCTGATGCGGGCTGAAATCTTGCCTCTCTTCAATTAGAATGATTCGGTACGCAAATTCCACTTTTGCAAGCGC
>DAITAB010000102.1:0-8876 GCA_036824525.1 Pyrinomonadaceae bacterium | reverse complement strand
ATCTACGGTTTAGGAAATCTCTATAGCGACCAGCAGCGCTGGGAAGAAGCGGAAGCGGCTTATCGTCAGGCAATCGCGCTCGAACCCAATGAACCTGAAGCGCATATCGCCCTGAGTTTTGTTTTGTCGCAGCCTGTCTTTGGAGCGAATTTGAGCGCTCGTTATGAAGAAGCAGGTAAAGTTGCTTTACGCGCGATTGAGCTCTCGAAAAATAACGCCGTTGCTTATGATCAACTCGGTCTCGCTCGCGAACTCCTGGGACAGATCGGCGTGGAAACTCAGACAGCTTATCGAAAAGCAATTGAACTCGATCCGAATTTCGCGATCGCTTATGCACATCTCGGTCGATTGCTTCGCCGAAATGGTTTAGCGAAGGAGTCTGAAGCCGCCTACAAAGATGCGATTAGGTTGGCTAAAGACGTGCCTACGATGATTCTTGTTGCGGACGTAATGCAGAGCCAACAAAGATTCGAGGAGTCGGAAAAACTCTTGAAGCGGGCACTACAAGATGATCCGCGCAATCCAACGGGTTTGTTACTTTACGGAAGGGCGCTGACCATTCGCGGTAAGTTCGATGAGGCCGAGATTATTTTGAAGCGTGCGGTGGCGGTAAGTCCGCAGAGTTTTGTTGCATACGTCTCGTTGGGTTCGCTCTATGCGCGTCGCGAAAATTTCGAAGCGGCGGAAGAGCATTTGATGATGGCGTTGAAAGTCGTGTCAAAAAACGAACGTAAGCGTCTTGCGCAGGAATTCGAAAATGTGGGCGATGGATTAATGCGCTCGAAAAAAAAGAAAGATGCCGCCCGACTGTTTCGCCAGGCGCTTGAACTGGACGCTGAAAAAGCCAGCCTGACTAGCAAGCTCGCTGCCGCGGAAAAGCGTTAAGCGTGGGTTCGTTTTCCTAAGTTGTTTAAAGTAGGTTGGCATTCGGGCTCAGTTTTTAGTGAAATGGGATTGATATTGTTAGTTTACGACTTGTAGCATAGTATTTCGTGCGATTGAATAGCGGGCGGATTGTAGCCCTCAAAATGTGAAGGTATTGAATGCTTTATTGTCCAAAATGTAATTCGACATATGAGGAAGGTACGCAGAGGTTCTGCACGCACGACGGAATGCGCCTCTTGCCCTCGACTGAACCCACGAGAAATCGTGCGAAACCGAGCGGAGTTTTCTCGAATATTTTGGAGAGAACATCGCCACCTTCGCCGACCGATAAAGGAAACGAAGCCGGAGAGCCTTCGATGCGCGGACGTTCACGCGAACCGGACTTGAACGCTTTGAAACCCGGTGTCGCGCGGAAAATTTCACCGCCAGCGACTACGCAAACCATGGGCGGAAACGAAGAACTCCGAAAAGATTTTCCGTTAATCACCACTCCGCCGCCGAAGCCGGCATCAAGGATGATTCGTCCTCATGATATTCCCGCAGGACACGCGGACTTGGAAGAACGTCAAAGCGGACCTGACAATTCTTCAACGTTTGTTCCGGAAAAGCCCGAAGCTTTTGTGGGAAAAATGGTTAAAGGTCGCTATCACATCAAGGAACTGCTGGGCACAACTCCGACCAGCAGCGCCTTCAAGGCGGAAGACATGATCGTAAAGGGTCGCGTGGTTACTGTCCGCGTTATGACCGATGAGAAACGCGACGATCAAATTTCAAGAATACTTGCCGAAGAGCGCGTTTCGCTGTCGCATGTGAACCATCCGAATATTGCCGGCTTAATTGACTCGGGTGAACTTACCGGCGGGCGACCGTTCATGATCTCGGAGTTTATTCAGGGAAAGACAATCAAAGAGCTGTTTGCCGCGGACACACACTTTAACGTTGCGCGGGTCGCGAGAATTGTGCGACAGGTTGCTTCCGCTTTGGGGGAAGCACACGAAAACGCGATTTTGCATCGCAGCTTAAAACCGGAAAGCATAGTTCTTTCGGTTTCGGAATCGGGTACTGAAATTGTGAAGGTGAAGGAATTTGCGGTATATCGCGGTTCTGAGAAATCGCACGAAGAAGATCATTTTTATCTTTCGCCGGAACAACTCGAAGGTGGATTTTCCACGTTCGCTTCGGACATATATGCGCTGGCGACAATCGCGTATCAGATGTTGACGGCACGAATGCCGTTTGTCGGTCGCTCTCGAGCCGAACTTCTAAAAGCACAAAAGGAAGGATTGTCCTTGCGACCATCGAATCTTCGCTTGGAACTTCCTGCCGCGATTGATGAAATTCTTGAAAAGGCTTTGTCGCCAAATCCGCTGAGTCGGTACCCGAAAGCGCGCGATTTTGGTGAAGCTTTTTTTAACGCACTCGCCAAGAACTCAACTGCAGAAGATGCAGCGATAGTCGCGGAGGCTTCTCAAGCGGAGGTAGTCAAACCGGTTTCGCGCGCAATGGTTAGCGGAGTGCAGCGAAGTGAATCGAAGGCGACGAAACGCGTATCGGTTCCTTCCGCGAAAGCTGAAGCTGCTATTGCCACGAAAAAATCTGTGAGTCAGGTTGAAGGTTCCACTCCCAGTTCCGGTTTTTCGATTTTCCGTGGAAAAACTTTTGCGGAAGTAAGTGCTTTGGGTGAAAATTTTTGGCGTAATATTTTTCTCGTTGTTGGCGCGGCGGTTGGCTTGTTGTTTCTCTATGGAATTTGGACGAGTTGGTCCAACTTGTTTCCGACGGCTCCCGTTCCGACTGCCACAAATCAATCGAGGCCCGCGAATTCTTCAGTTGCGTCGCCGCGTGTTGGTGGTTCGGAGACTCCAACTTCGGGACCGTCGAATTCCTCACAATCCGCAACTGAAACGACTTCCGTTGATATGCTTCGGTTCGAGAATTCCAAACGTCAGTTGAGTGACGATTTGGCAAAGCACTTCAGGGGATTTTCAGTGCAGTATCCGAAAACGTGGGTGAAGTCGAACAGCACCACCAATTTTCTGGACATAAAACGATCAACTCCAAACGGAATTCCGATCGAACAGATGTTGATCACTTATTATTCGAGTGCCGGAACTTTTGAGATGGAGCAGAAAGCGTTTTCGGCGCTCGTGAAAAAATCGAACGACACACTTTCGAAGTTGATCAATAATTACCGCTTTGTCGGGCAAGGCGAAGTTACTGTTCGATCAGGATGGAAAGCACTCGAAATTAAATTTGAGGGCGAGGGCACAACTCGCGCGGGCGAAACGATAAAACTTTTCGGCAGAAGATTGTTCTTTCCCGGAATGCGCGCCGACAACAAAACAGGATTGGTTATAACTTTAATAGCAACTTCTTTGTTACCGGAAGCTACAAGCGCCGACGATGTAGCAGCAAAAGGCGAACTCGCACAGGTGCTCGAAACGTTTGAACCGGCGCCGCTCGAAGGTGTGTTTTAGTTTCAGAAACATTAACGATAATAATAAGCGCGAGGAAATTGCCTTGCGCTTTTTGTTCTTTTGTAACTAGAATCGAATTCCGTAAGGAATAATAATAAGCACGTTAATGTACTTATTGTCGCGCAGACGCGTTAGTGATTTTTCTTCTGATGGAAAGTTTAATGAGTTTACTTAAAAAGAAAATATTGATCGGTTTTACGTCGGTTTTTCTTGCGATTAGTTGGTCGTCGTGCGACAAGGCTGCAAATGAATCCGTCGTGAAAGAAAGTGAATATCCGCTTCTTTCGGAATCCATAATGAAGTCCTCACTTAATTCGACTGATGGAAATACGTTTACGCTTGAGACTCATCGGGGAAAAGTGATCCTGGTAAATTTTTGGGCTACCTGGTGCGGACCTTGCCGTGCAGAAATGCCTGATCTTGACAACTTCCAGAGGAAATTCGGAGCGAGTAATTTTGACGTGATCGGAATAAATTCCGACGATGCCGAAGACTTGGCGACTGTCTCGCGTTTCGAAAAAGAGATTGGGGTCTCATATCAGCTGGTAAAAGCAGACCGACAACTTTTCGCGGAGTTTTACAAGATAAGTCGCTTTGACGCAATTCCGCAAACGTTTCTAATCGATAGGGAAGGAAGACTGCGCGGCGTTTTTGTCGGAGGTGGAAAAAGAGCGATCGAAAAAATGCAACAAGCAATTGAGAAAGCTCTCGCGAAATAGAATCGTTTTATGAAGTGGCAACGTCTTTGAATTTGCGAATGTCAGGTTCAAAGACGTTTTTTATTTCGAAGATTTGTCGTCAAAGGGAATTCGCGGCTCGACCAAAATTGTTTTGAATTGTGCCAGCCGAACCAGACCGAACGCCGCGCCGCGCGGCTTACTAACGAATTTCTTTTGTGTGTAATGAACGGCTGCTTTTGGATGTTTTTTCGCCTGGCTGTAGAAAGCCGCAAGATGCGCAGCCTCCAGAAAGGTTTTTTGCGGCAGTTCTTTCCGCGTTGGATTCCGCACAATAACATGCGAACCCGCATAATCCGCGGCATGAAACCACCAGTCCATTGATTTCGCTACTTTGAAAGTTAATTCATCGTTGTCTTTCGCGGCTTTTCCGACGAGGATTTCCATCCCGTCTGACGAAAGAAATTTTCTCGCGCAACGCAACTCCGGCGATGCGCGTTTAGTTATTTGAGTCTTTTTTGCAGAAGGTTTTGACGGACGAAATTTGTCGAGGCGCGCTTCATCGCGTTGTTCAATCGCGAGGGCGAGTTCATCTTGTTGTTCGGAGAGGTTTATCAGTTCCGATTCGATTTCGTTCAACCTACGCGAGATTTCCTTTTCGGCGCTGCGCGATTTCGAATAGCGCTTGAAAAAGTATTCAGCCAATTCCTTTGGAGATAAATCCTCCGGCATTTCTATCGCAATTTCCGGCGCGGCTTCGTCGAAATGATCTATCACGAAAATTTGGGTTTTTACGATTCGTGCGTTCGCTAGATTCGCAAGAATGAGTTCACCGTATCGCTTCCACTGATTCGCTGCGCCGTGTCGCGCTAAATCATCAGTCAGTTTTGACGCTAGTTTTTTCCTATTCTTAATTGCAGTTCTCAAAGCTTCTTGCGCGTTCGCGGCCTTCGCATCGAAGTAATGTGCGGATTCTCGCGAAAGGAAATAGTCCTCAAGCGCATCTGAGATTGACGGAAAATCTCCTAAGGGAAACGGAGCTTCGCCGGCATTCGTTGTCGTCGCTCCGGTGGGAGCTTTGAAGACTTCACCGACACGGGAATTTCGCCGCGAATGATATTCCGCCAGAATAAAATCATTGTCATCGAGTAAGGCAAGGTTGGAAGATCTTCCCGTCAGTTGGATGACTAAAGTGCGGAATTGTTTTTCCGCAACAACGTCGTCGCAAACGAATTTCAGTCTCAATATTCGATCATTCGGGACTTTCTCGACCTTCACGACCGTCGCTTGATGCAGTTCTTTTCTTAATAACAGAATAAATGGTGAACGGAATACGGTGGACTGATGAGGCGTTGTCGGGAGTTTCCTCGCGAGATAAATTCGCGGAGATGAGGTATTCGTAGAGATTAGAAGCAGGCGGTTTTCTTTGAGTCGAAAATCGAACGCGCATTCGAATTCGGAAATCTGCTGAATCTTATTGAGGCGTCGCCCTCGAAGTTCGGACGAAAGCTCTTTGCTCAATTCGCTTAGCGTTGCGTTGTTCATTTTTCCTTCAAAGCCCCGAGCTTAGCACACAAAAAAAACGACGAGGAAAATGCCTTCTCGTCGTTCAAACAATAAATTAGTGATCAAAGTCGCCAGTCGTGATCAATATTCCCTTACGATTATCGTTCCCGAAAGAAGGTCATGGGCGGCACGTCTTTCAACATTCAGAAACATCGTAAGAAAACCAAGTCCTAAAGTTGCGAGCGACAAAAGATAAACCGAGGAACTGACCGCAGCCTGATGAAAGGTCGGATAAGCATTTTCGTCAACATCGACTATTTCCAACGAAAACATTCTCATACCCGGAGTTCGACCTGTGTGCCCGATGGTGACTGTCAGATAAATGAACATCACAATCGCATCCGTTGCCAGGAAAGCAACGAATCCCGGGAAAGTGAAAAGCGATCCACTCGCAAATGTGAATGGGATAAGAAGAACGAGACTGATGAATGAGCCGATAATTAAATCAAACAATCCGGCATTGAAACGAAGAGCGAACGGCGCGCAATCATCGATTTCAACCGAAGACTCAGAACCGGTTTTACTCTCCTCCGCGCGGACGCTGAAACTTTGATCATCGCCTTCAAACGAAAATAATCCAATCGGTTCCTCAGTTTCAAATTCCTGTTGCGTTCCAGTTATCGTTAACTTAAAACTACCTACGGAAGCTTCTTCTTTCTCCCGATCGAACTCCGAAACTACGTCGGACGGCAAAGCGGGTAGTCTATTGGTATTAAATCTTTTTGGCGTTGTTGACGAAATTTGCGCCGGTTGGTCGGCTTCAACATGAGGATTTCTTGTCAATGGACGCGAAATTTCCGTCGAAGCAGGTGCCGTATAATTATTGGTTCGGACAGCTGGAAGCGGAGCTCTCTGCGGTGAAAAGGCGAATGATCGGGAAGTAGAAATTGCCGCCACATTTTGTGTTCTTACCGGAGCCAACGGTTCGAATCGGCGTCGCGACTCTTCAATTCTTTTGAGCGCGCTCTCGAGTTTTGCATTCGTAACCGGCGCTTCCGGGTTTTCGGAAAGTTCATCGGGCTGCAGCGCGTTTGCTCCATCTGTCATTGCTATAGCGGAAGGCCCGGCGGAATCTTTATCCAATCTCATTCGGACGGAATTCTGCAGACGCAAACGCCAGTCGGGCAGAACTGCGTTGTCATTTTGGAAACCGATCAAGGTCGGACTTGTTCGTTGCGAAATGATTTGCGAAGTTTCCGTTCGGGAAATAGGCGCAAACGAATTTGCCGCCGCTGCCGCTTTACTTTCCAAGGGTTTACTATCGAGCGGTTGCGAGATTGGCGAGATACGAGCAGCGAGTTCTTCCCGAACTGTGTCGTTGGCCATCGCGCCGCAACTGGGGCAAATTGACAAGGTGTGTGCGTGTTCGCGTTTGCAGGTAGGACAGGTCATATTTTTCTAAATTATCTATGAATTGAAATGCCGAATGCGAGAAGCCGGAAAGACGAAATTCTCAAACAGGCGCGATATTATCAGAGAATACTTTAAGTCGTCAATAGTAAAATCAACAAAAGAATGAGACTTGTGGGGTTTCAAAGTGAGCGTGCCAACAAGGGGAAAGTTTAGCAACCGGAATTTGCTAAAGCGGTTTTCGTCCAGCAAATCCGGCATCTTCATCGTGCCACCAATTAATTTTGTCTTCTTCGCCAAGTTGCCAACACAATAGAATCATCTTATCGCCCCGCAAACTCGGGAAATCTATTAGTCCACGTTCCATATCTTTCAATTGGATTCCCAGAGCTCCGACGTCAACAGTTAGCTTTCCGATTTTGTAGAGCAGCTCCACATATTGAGAGCCTCCCTCCATTCCACCGCCGCCGAGTTCAGCGGACTGCGCTGCGAGTTTCGCGTTTTCTCGAAAGGCGATAATTTTCTTATAGTGACGAGAAATTTCCTCGAGCACGGGAATTACCGTCGGGAGAAGTTCGTTGGCTTCGGATTCCGTAAAGAGTTTCATTCAAAATCCGTGACACGAATAAAATCCGAAGCCGCGTTGTTTTCCGACTCGATCTTTTCGCTGTCTCTTACCGTTGTAGTACTAACAATTTCAGTATCGGTTTGTTTGCCATTTTGAGTTCTGATTTCCTCGGGCGGCACGAAAGATGGAACCTCGAATTTCCCCGTCGCGAAATCTTTCCTAACAAGATTCGCGATATCTCCGAGATCAATAAAATAATCGGCAACATCGATTAGCTTCGGCGCGGTATTCGAACGAAAACCCGCGACCTCGACACGGCAACCTTTGTAAGAAACGGAATTGACGGCGTAAACAAAATCTTCATCGCCCGAAACCAGAACTGCAGTGTCGTATTTTCCCGCCAGACTGAGCATATCGACGGCGATTTCCACATCGAGGTTCGCCTTTCGCGTTCCGTCAAAGAAAGTTTTTAATTCTTTGTGAACGACGCGGAAACCGTTTCGCCGCATCCACAAGAGAAAACCTTGCTGACGTTCTGCGCCGGCATCAACTCCGGTGTAAAAAAACGCGCGAAGAAGTCGTCCGTTTCCGACCAGCACGCGAAGCAATTTGTTGTAATCGATATCAATATTGTGAAATCGCGCGGCGTGGAAGAGATTGTTTCCGTCGATGAAGACCGCTACGAGTCCGCGTTGACCGATTTGCCACGAAGAAGTTGGATCATGGTGCATAAGTACTACCTCTCTTAAAACACAAAGAACAGTCGGAGAGAAAAACGCACCAAATTTTAACTTGGTAAAAACGAGATTGCGCCTAAAAACAGAAGGTCATAGCGAGAAGCTGAGACCATAAGGAGACCATTACTTCAATCTCAACAAGGTAATTCGCCTAATAACTTTCAAAAACATTTCCAAAAGTTCTGATACTAAAAACCAACCCGAATAATTATCGAACTAAATTCTCGTTTTTTTGTTCTCTCAATAATCGTCTGTATTCGAAAAACTTGTCAAAAAAAGTAACCGTTAAGTCATTAGTTTGCCTTTTCGATTAAGGGTGGTCAAGCAAAATGGTTAAAAGCGCATTTAGGTTCGGGTATAATGAAGAACTAGTGGAAAAGAAACCTGAAAAACTTCACGAAGACCGTTGGTTGAGAGACGATGTCTATCGCTCGGAAATTCCCGAATTCACGGCAGAAGAGATGATCGAATGCGCGGCGTGTAAAAGAAAAAGTCCTCCGAATCGTTTGAAATGTTTATACTGCGGCGCCGAATTTGTGGATGTTGAACCGATGCGGGTTCAGCTTCCGATAAAAAAACTCGAATCGCATGAATTTGGTTTCAATGTCGTAATCAA
>DAITAB010000101.1:0-8912 GCA_036824525.1 Pyrinomonadaceae bacterium | reverse complement strand
AATTTTGAATTTCTCCTTTGGCAACAAAAACCCCATTGACGACTGAGCGAATTAATGGAATATCGCTGTAACTAAGATGATTCGAGACGAGAAAAAACGGACGCGGAGGCGGTTTCCCGATGATTTCGATTCGCATACCCGAAACTCCTACGTACATTTGTGCCCAAGCTGCAAAAATAAACTCGCGCCAGAATTGCTTATTGGGAATTAGTAACGATCCGATAAACCAAATACCATAAAGCGCAGCGGTTGCGAAAAAGAAAAAAGCAAAACGAAATGTTGCGCGAATGTATCTCATCGATTTTTCGGCTATATGCGGATTAACAACTAATTTGTCTTGTTAATGTTGGTGAAATTGTAACGCAACAAAACGCGAACCGGTAAAACCTTTCCGTTTTGCGTTGCCGGACGCCAGCGCATATTCTTTATCGTTGCGATGACCGATTCGTCGAGCCCAAAACCAGCCCAACGCGAAATTTCCGTACGAAGAATGTCGCCATTTGCCGCAACATCAACCAAAACATCGACGGTTGCCTCGACTGAATACAGATCGGCAAGCGGAGTATAGGCAGGTTTAAGTCGCCGGTATGGAAGCGGCGGTCGAAAAGTTTTTGCTTCAAGCGAGTTTTCATCCGGCGGCAAGGAAAACTTCGCGGGCACTTTTTCCAAAGATTCACGCCGATTCGTCTCTTTCATCGTCGACACGATTTCATTGACGAGCGTATCTGCAGAGTTCATTAATTCGTTCTCGGATTCACGTGCCGCCTTTGATTCAGCACTTTTCACCGTAGAAAAAACCAAATGACCCGTGCGTCCGCTTACGAGGAAAATAACGACGAATGATTCGAAGTACTCTCGTTTAACGGTCGAGAAACGCCTGGTTGTATCGGCACGAGTGATCAAAAGAAAATCGGAACCGGCTGCAGCCGCTAAATTTCTCGCCTCGTCAATAGATAGATTGAAGAGATTAGTATGCCCGGAAGCTTTGATTACGGACGAAGTCAGATTTTCGTCAAGCACTTCAACTCTTTGTTTTACTGCAGAGTGAATTCTCTCTTCGATAGGTTTTGGAGCAGAGTCGCTTGCACTGGCTATTGCGAGTTTAGTTTGAGCGCCAATCGATACATTCGCTGACAAGGAACAAGCTGCCAGCAATAGTGTATTTCGAATTAATGAATGAAACCCTACGAGGAGATTTGCCATTGTCGCCATCAATCCGTTTTTCGGTAAAGCGTTAAGACTTGATCTTTGACCTCGGGCGGAAATCCGACTCGATGAATTTGATAAGCAGTTTGCAGTCCGCGCACCGCCGCGCTCACTTCGGAGATCTCACGAACCACCGGTCTCGAGAAGCCGTCTTCGACGAAAATCTGGTTCTTTGGCTCGACTCCTTCTTTACTGTAAAAGTGATAAGGAACTTCGCTCGTTTCATCTTCGACAAAATAATATTTCGCATCGAATCCGGCAGTTTCGACTTCGAGTTTTGCGCGGGCAAGAAAATTCGCGCGTTGATCATTCGGCATATCTAAATCGAAAACTTTGAAAAGATGACGGTCGAGAAATCGTGTAGCCAGGTCGGAAAGAATTGTATCGCCCGATTTCTGCCATTGCTTGATGTGAAACAAAAGGTCCGAATCATCGATGCTCAGGTGTTCGTGAAGCTCAAGCATCTCGCCCCGAAGAAATTTTTCGAAACCTGTTCCTTTCGCGCACCAAATCTCTTTTTGTGATTTATACAAATCCACGGCGCGCTGCAGAAGCGAACGCAAAACCATCTCAGCCGCGCGAAGAGTACGATGAAAATATACCTGCCGATACATATAATATCGCGCCTGAAGATAATCTTCCGCGGCATAAAGCCCGCGTGCGGAAACGTAAAGGCGGTCATTCGCTTCGTCAATCTCAAGCGACTTAATGATCCACTCAACGTCGTAAATTCCATACTTCGCGCCGGTCATCAGTGAATCGCGCAGCAGGTAATCCATCCGATCGCAATCGAGTTGCGAGGAAACGATCTGACTAAGCGCAAGCGGGCGAAAAGTCCCTTTGATTATTTTTGCGATGTTGTTTGGCAGATTTGAATCAAATTCGTGTAGGAGTTTTCCGACTTCAGTCTTACCGCTCAAGACTGCTTCGACGGTAAAATCTTCGTGATGAAATTTGAAAATCGGTTCGATTACGTGCGAGAAAGGTCCGTGACCGATGTCATGCAAAAGCGCCGCTGCGCGCACGGCAATTCGGCTTTCATCGGTGATTGGATATTTCGCGGAAAGGCGGTCGAGAATTCGCGTCGCAAGATGCATCGCGCCAAGCGAATGCGTGAATCGGGAATGCTCCGCGCCTTGGTAAGCGAACATGGCAAGCCCGAGTTGGCGTATGCGACGCAGACGCTGAAACTCTTTTGTATCAACCAGACGCGCAAGCAACCGCCCCTCGGCGGAATCCGTTTCGAGTCGGATAATGTTGTGAACAGAGTCGCGGTAGATTTTCTCCAAAATACTGTCTCCTGAAATGGTGAACGTTTAATTCTGTAATGTACTGACACATTTATCAAGATTCTGCAGAGATTTGCTTTCTGTTTGGTGTGTTCTGGGTATAAAATACAAAAATCTTTGTAAAAGTTTTCGAAGAATAAAGGAGTTGCTCATGAGATTTGGAAAGGACGCCATTTCCAGCATTTTTGTGTTAGGTGTTTTAGTTTTCGTTTTGCATTTGTTTTCGCAAGATGTTTCGGCGAGCACAATTTCCGGTTACGTCTATGATAATCACAATAACGGGTTAGTAGATGTAGATGTGGAGCTCTTAAATGAGAATTACCAATTGCGTTCACGCACAAAGACAGATAGTTCGGGAAGATATACTTTTGACGGTCTGGGCGACGGTAGATTCTATGTAAAAGCGCTGCCGTTCCGTTACGACTTTCAGGATCAACAACAGGAAGTCAATATTTTCTCGATAAGCGCGATCGGCAGCACTGCGTCCGTCGGGTTTTACACCCAGGATTTTTATTTGCAGCCACGAAAAGGTGGACTCGAGGAAGCAGAGGCGAGTGTCATTTTTGCACAGGAGATTCCTAAAGAAGCAAAGAAACTCTATGAAAAATCACTTCAGGATTTATCGAAAGGACAATCCGAATTAGCGATAAATGGATTAAAAGAGGCGATCGGGATTTTTCCGGATTATTTCTTGGCTTTACATCAACTCGGTAAAGTTTATTTTCTAAAACAAATGTATGCGGAAGCATATCAACCGCTGATCAAAGCGGCGGACGTAAATCCGAAAAGCCCGAAAACACTATTTTTTCTTGGCTACTCACTTCACAAGTTGAGTTACAACAAAGCCGCATTAGTCGCATTGAATCAAGCCAACACTTTGAGTCCTGCCGCCGTTTCTGTTCTTTGGACATTAGGAAGCGTTGAACGAATGGAGGGGAAGTTTACGGATTCTGAAAAGCACCTGTTGAAAGCTAAACGACTTTCGAAAACCCCAATAGCCGATATTCACTGGGAACTTGCACAGCTTTACGGCGAGAATCTTAAGAGATACGATTTGGCAGCCAATGAGTTGGAATTGTTTTTAAAAGCCAGACCAGATGCGAGGGATGCGATAAACATCAAAGAAATGATAAAGACATTAAGAGAAAAAGCTAAATCCACGGCTTCCAGGTGACGCCCATAATTGTTTTTTTGGTGCTTTCGTTTGACTTGTGAATACTCGGAGAACGTAAGTTGAAAATACGAGAAGAAAAAAAAGCCTGTCCAGCAATCTGGACAGGCTTTTGAGTTTCATCACCTAAAGTAGGTTTAGAAAGCAAGGCGCATGCCGAAACGAACTTCACGAGGTGCTTGGAAGCTATTAGCTAAACCATAGTTGTTGAAAACTCGGGTAAATTTATTAGCATTCAAGCGAGCCAACACGAAAGACTGAATACCGCCATTGAAGACTTGGCGAATTGCAGTCAGCTCGTCTGTACACGCGGTACATCCTGAAGCAGCCAATGATCCGGCGCTTAAATTAGCGAGACCATACTGGGTTTGACGAGTCAATTCATTCTTTTCGTCAAACAAATTGCGGATATTCAAAAACGGTTCGAACGAAAAACGATTGTCTCTACCGAATTTATACTTGTGGCTAACCAACAAGTCCGTTTCGGTAAACATTTCCGTGCGTCCCAAATCTCCGCGTTTGTAAAGGATTGCCGATGTCACGCTATAAAACGAATAGGTCGTGGTCAAAGGCGTTCCTGATTGAACTGTAGTAAAGAAAGAAACCGCAGTTTCATTGGTTTTGCTTCCGAACCAGTCGAAATTGTAACCGGCATACGCTTTGAAAACGTGCGGACGGTCGGTTGCCAATCTACCATTGTCAGGTGCACCAGTCGCGGTAAATCCTAAGAACGGTAAGTCGAAGAATCGATTGACATTTGGACTCGAACGACCCGCTTCATCGGAGCTAGCCAAACCAGAGTAGTTACCATAAAGGCGACTCAGGGTATAGCTGGCGTTGAAGAAGTAGTTGTTCGAGAGCCGCTTGTCGACACGAAACTCCAAGGCTCTGTAATCACGTTGTGCCTTTGCACACGGGAAACCATTGGCTTTTGCGGTGTCGCAAGCCAAACCAGATCCCGGATTACCGATGATGTAAGCTTCACTGCCTTGGGCAGTCGGGAAGCCGATATCTTCAATTGCGCGATCAACTTTCTTTTGCGTAAAGCGAGCACTGAAAAGCATCGTTTTGAACATTGATTGTTCATAACCTACTGTGTACTCACTTTGGCGAGCAGCTTTCAAGTTCGGATCAACTGCGCCGCTAACCGTGATACCCAAACCTGAGTTCGACGGAATACGGAAATCGAGTTGACAAACAGAATAGCCGTTTCCGAGAGGTGGATATGGAAGAGACGGATTTGGCGGATCAGGACAGTTGCCATTTGGAATATCCGCAACTGTTCCCAAGACCGTTGCCCGGTTGTAGCCCCTGTAAAGAGCACCACGCGCCGGCAAAATCTCGAAATAATCTCGACGGTAGAAATCACCACCGAAAGATCCGCGGGGAAGTTCATATTTGAAACGGTCGTAGAACCAACCGTAGCTGGCAAAGATTTTCGATTTTCCATTGCCTAGCAAATCAAACGCCGCACCGAAACGCGGAGCCAACTTGTCTCCCCAGCCGAATTTGATTCCGGGATTTCCCGCTTTAAAACTCGGGACGTCTTCTTTTTCAACACGAATACCGAGATTCAAAGTAAGACGGTTAGCGATTTGCCACTGATCCTGTGCAAATAGACCATGATTGGTGCTGCTCGCCTCACCTTTGGTTCCGAATCTTTGGTAATAACCAGAACCGAGGTTTCCTGTTGTCGGAGGTGTTCCCAGAACGTTGTCGATTGACAGTCCATAGAAAAGAACAACGATACCCGTATCGCGGTATCCCTGATCCGTGGTATTGAACAATCGATTGTATTGATAACCGAATTTGAAATTGTGGCGACCACCTAAGTTGATACCCACCAAACTTCCATCAGCGTCAAAAGTCCTTCGTGTCGAAACATCGTAAGGAATTTGGAAGTTGCTCGGGAAATTCGTAAATCCACGGCTGCAACCGGCAGCTGCGACACCACCCGGAATTAGTGCCGGATCGCCTGAAGTGCTGCAAAGGAATCTGGTTTGATTCGGGATTCCGTAAGAACCGAGTTTTTCGTTTAAGAAAGTTCGACCAACACGCAAATTAACAACCGCGTTGCTGGTAGGCGTCCATGTTGCTTGTCCGTTTACACTATTGGAATTCTGTCTTCCACCTTGATTATCCAAGAACGTGTTTTGATCAATCAAACTTCCGCCAACGCCATTGATGTCGCCGCCAATTGGACCGGCAGTCGTAAAGTTCGAAAGTCCGTACGCGTATCCAGGCAATGCACCTTTATCCACGATCGGGTTCCAAAGGAACGTTCCGTAAACACGGAATTTTGAACTCGGTTGAGCATCTACGCGAACGAACGCTTCTTCCGTTTTGCGATGGAAGTTAAAACGCTGCGTTGCGCCAATGCTGCGAACTGCCGGATCGTTGTTCGCATTTTGACGTCCAAAGAAATCTAAAGTTCGATTGGTATAAAACGGAACGTCCTGGCTTATTTCAAAAATTTGCGGAGCATAAACTGCTGAGAACCAAAGTTTGTCTTTGATAATCGGACCGCTGATCTTTGCTACCGGAAAATAGTTAGTTCCGCCGTCTTTTTTCATCGCGAAATACTCGTATCCATTGCGAGTATTGTTTGTCGGAAAAGTAGTGTTTTCATTTGAAAAACGATTCAAAAGCGGACGCGCACCACCTTGCAATTTTGATGGAACGAACGAAATTCCAAAATTTCCACGCCATTGGTTGTTGCCACCGCCAGTTACGACGTTGATCACACCACCGGTTGCTCCACCGTATTCCGCCTCAAATCCGGTTGATTTGATTTGAACTTCCTGAAGGAGTTCAAAGGGAAGATTGTTGTTCGAATTCAACTGACCGGTACGGAAATTAGTAACTTCCTGACCGTCAATAACGAACACGTTTTCCGCTCCGCTCGCGCCGTCAATTTGGAAACCTCCGGCAAGAGCTTCAGGTCGGACATTCGGAGCAGTTTTCAACAAACTGGTGAAAGTCGTTCCTTTAGGCAGCGAATCAATAATCGCCGACGTAATATTTGTGTTTAGTTTCGTTTCACCTGGGTCAATTGTCGCTTCATTAGCGGTAACGTCAACAACTGCATTGACATCTCCTGCCACCAA
The DNA here is from genome assembly GCA_036824525.1 of Pyrinomonadaceae bacterium. Classification (GTDB taxonomy): domain Bacteria; phylum Acidobacteriota; class Blastocatellia; order Pyrinomonadales; family Pyrinomonadaceae; genus DAITAB01. Next base: position 2,139 of record DAITAB010000101.1, on the reverse strand, counting down.
GGCAAAATCAGCGATACTCGCACGACCCAAGCTCACGGTGACATCTTTCGCCGCACCTTTGAAACCTTTGGTTCCTTGCACGGTTACCCGGTAAGTTCCCGACGAAACGCGTGGAAACCTGTAGGATCCATCTTCGCTACTAACGACCTCGGCAGCGTATCCGGCGGTGTTGCCAACACTTACTACCTTGACAACCGCTCCCGGAACAGCCGCGCCATTCGCGTCATTTACCGTTCCTTCAATGCTTCCTGTAGTTTCCTGTCCAAATGCAATTGCCGTAAAGCAAAGCATAAATGACAGAATCAAGGTCGCAAATCTAAAATTCTTATTCATCTTGATCTCCTCTTTCATTTTTCTACTGAGATTATTCTTAAATTGAGCCTTGTTTTCAGCCTGCGGGTTCAAAAACCCATGATTAACAAACTGAAGAAAGATCCATAGCGAGAGGATTAAGAGCAATTAAAGAGCCACGAACGACACCCTTGCCATTGAAACACTAACTGCTTGTTTCAGAGTGATTTGGTGACACGGAGGTGATTGAGATTCCGGAGGTTTTTGGGCTAAAAGCTACGATTTATTGAAACGATGTTCACTATTTTGGATTATTGCGCCCGGAATTGAGCAAATGTCCCATTTTTTCCTTTTTTACACGCAAATAGTCGGCGGCGGGTTCGCGGGATTCAACTTCCATCGGCACACGTTCCACAACCTGAAGCCCGAAATCCTTTAAAGCCTCTAGTTTCTTAGGGTTATTGGACATTACTTTCAACTTGCAAAGACCGAGATCGAGCAGGATTTCGGCGCACTGGTGATAGTTACGAGCGTCCACGGCGAAACCGAGTCTCTCGTTTGCCTCAACCGTGTCAGCGCCCTCGTCTTGAAGCGCGTAAGCTCTGATTTTATTGATGATACCGATCCCGCGACCTTCTTGTTGCTGGTAAACAACTACTCCGCGACCTTCCGCCTCAATCAGACGCATCGCGCGGTGAAGCTGCGGACCACAGTCACACTTGATCGATCCGAAAACGTCGCCGGTCAGACATTGTGAGTGAATCCGAACGAGGGTCGGAGTATCCCGATCTAGCTCTCCCTTGTATAGAGCCACAAATTCCTCATCACTCGTAAGTGAACGATAACCGGCGATCTTAAAATCGCCGATTTGCGTAGGCAGATCGGCTTCCGCCACTCTTTCAACCGTGAGTTTCGTTTCTTCGGAAATACATCCTTGCTTCATCGTGATAAAAAGTTCCTTTGATGTTTCACAAAATTATATCGCCGTTTGGAGTGAATTGACAGAAGAACGCGAGCAGAGCTTTGAGAGCTTAGGTTTCTTGAGCTGCGATTAATCCGCTCGTCCCTCGAGTGCGGCAGTACTGGAAGATCGAATGACATCGCCGAGGTTTTCGCGTCCGCCATATTGCAGTCGGTAAAGTTTCCAATAGAGTCCGCGCATTGTGAGAAGTTCCTGATGACTTCCGCTTTCGCGCAGTTCGCCGTGATGGAAAACGAGAATCCGATCGCAACGCTGAATTGTCGAAAGACGATGCGCGACGACAAACGAGGTGCGGTCTTTCATCACACGTTCGACGGCGCGTTGAATCAACTGTTCGGTTTCCGTGTCGATCGAACTTGTAGCTTCGTCTAAAACGAGAATTGCCGGATCAAAGGCTAAGGCGCGCGCAAAACTAACCAATTGTTTTTCTCCTACGGAAAGTCCCGCGCCGCGCTCTCTGACCTGAAACGAAAATTTTCCGTCGAGCTTTTCAATAAAGTTTGAAGCGCGAACTTCATCCGCTGCCCAACGAATTTTCCCGTCAGTGATTTCACTTTTTCCTAGACGAATATTTTCGTCAAGCGTTCCACTGAAAAGAAAAACGTCTTGCAAAACAACCGCGAAGTTTTCCCGCAGCGCATGGAGATCCCAATCCCTTATATCTACTCCATCCAGCAAAATTCGACCTTTCTGCACATCGTAAAAACGCATGAGCAGATTCGTCACGGTGGTTTTTCCCGAACCTGTTTGACCGACCAGCGCAATGCTTTCGCCCGGCTCAACCGAAAACGAAACGTCTTTCAAAACCCAGTTTTCTTTCTTGTATGCGAACCAAACATTTTCAAATTCGATTCGCCCTTTGGCGC
>DAITAB010000100.1:0-8947 GCA_036824525.1 Pyrinomonadaceae bacterium | reverse complement strand
TCGTCAAGCGTGCGGATTGTTCCGGACATTGTCATTTCTTCGGGAATGATATTTTCGCGAACTCCGCCATTGATTTTTCCAATTGTGATAACGACCGGAGCTTTTGCAAGATTTGATTGACGGCTAACGATCATCTGCAGTCCCTGAATAATGCTCGAGGCGGCAGCAATCGGATCGACGCCCGACCAAGGTTGCGAACCGTGTGTCTGTTTGCCGCGAACTTTTATGGTGAACCAATCTGATGCCGCCATTACGCTTCCGCTTTTGTATTTTATCGTGCCGATTTCCGTCTGAGAATTGATGTGGATTCCGAAAATCGCGTCGATCTTCGGATTGTCCATAACGCCTTCTTTCACCATCAATGCGGCGCCACCTTCTTCTCCCACCGGTGGACCTTCTTCCGCAGGTTGAAAAATAAAGACGACCGTTCCGGGAAGTTTACTCTTCATCTTAGACAAAACTTCTGCAGTTCCGAGGAGCATCGCGATGTGCGTATCGTGTCCGCAAGCGTGCATCACTCCGACTTGTTGTCCGTTGTATTCAGCTTTCACGGTTGACGCGAAAGAAACCGCGACGCGTTCAGTTACGGGTAGCGCGTCGATATCTGCACGCAAACCAATGTTCGCGCCGGGAAGCCCACCCTTAAGCACTCCAACTACACCGGTCTTCGCGATTCCTGTGCGCACTTCGATTCCGAATTCACGAAGTTTCTTCGCGATAAACTCGGAAGTCTTGAATTCGCGATTGCCCAACTCGGGGTTTTGATGAATTTGGCGGCGCCACGAAATGACTTCGGGGAGAATTTTTACGGTGGCGGAATTAATCTCATCCGAAGTTTCAAAGCTAAAGACGGAAAGCGAAAAGAAGGCACAAATAAACAATGCAGCCGGGAGATTTTTCATAATGGCGAAAATATAACAGAAAACAAAAAACGCAGACAGCGCACAAATGCGAAGCTGCGTTTTTCGGCAAATTCAATTGGACGAAATCAATAGTTTAAGTCCTAAGCCTGTTTTGCGCCTGCGGCGTAAATCCTCAGTCCGATTGAGATCATCAACACAGAAATTCCAATCCAGATTAGAACCCACACTAGCGCCGGAAGTCCGGTAACTGCCGACATATTCGCGGCGTCGCTGTGAACATGTGAGCCGATGATAGGCGTGTTGATCAACAACAAAGTTATGAGATCAAGCGCGGCATTAATAAGACATTGAACGGCAATAAACGCGACAGCAAAGCGCGCCACACGCAAGCTTGCATATCGCGAAAGCACAAACAATCCAACGCTCAATACTGCACCGGAAATAACTGTGAACATCATTCCGCCAAAGTGAACTTCAGAGGACAAGAAATTCCACATCGGTGCAAAAAACCCGAAGAGCAAAGTCATCGCTCCTACGAAAACCGAACACGCCTGAAGAACTAATTTCGATGAAATCGAGCGACGAATGAGGTAAAGAAGCGCGACTCCAAATGCCGTCGTTCCCAAATAACCCGCGCTCGAAGTTACCAATGCCGAAATCCAACTCGTTGATTGCGACTGCACCATTCCGCTTCCATCACTCGCGACTGAAAGACTTTGTACCGAAGCTCCAGTGAGCAAGGCGGCCAGAACGTGACTTCCTTCGTGAACAAACGTTGCAAATAATCTGACCGGATATACAAGATATCCGGCAAAGGGAATAAACCACAATGCAATCGTTACGGCGGTCGCGAACAAAAGTAATTTGACCTGCGGTCGGGCGTCATCGGCGATTCGGTAATTCATCTTCGCTGTCTCCATTTGTGCTGCTCCACGTCATCTTTACGCTTGATTCTACAACAAAGTTCAAAAAATCAGGCTGTCACTTTCCGCCTGTAATCAGTCTTTCCGCCCGTTTTTCGTTCGAGCCGAATGTCGCTGATAACAATGTCTTTCTGGATCGCTTTGCACATATCATAAAGGGTGAGCGCGGCGATGGAAACCGCGGTGAGAGCTTCCATTTCTACCCCGGTTTGGGCATTGGTTATCACTTCCGATTCGATCAAAACGCCGTCGCGTTTTTCTGTCATAACGATGTCAGCTTTGTTCAAGGAAATTTGATGACATAGCGGAATGAGATCGGAAGTTTTCTTCGCCGCGAGAATTCCGGCAATGCGGGCGATCTCGAGCGGATTTCCCTTTGGAGTTGTGTGATTCCTGACCGCTTTCAGAGTTGCGCTGCTTAGATGAACCTTCGCCGATGCGATTGCGCGTCGCGTTGTCGTCTGCTTTGCCGAAACGTCAACCATTTTCACTTTTCCCGATTTGTCTGAATGCGAAAGTTTTTTCATATGAGTTGGCGTTTAACCGATCGCCGGTAAATTCACGTTTTGATTTTTCCTTGCCACAAATATCAAGGTGTTTCCGCCCAGCAAAATCTCTTGGGAATTTAGTTCATCGCTCCAACGCGATTTTCGTTTACGTTCCGGAGTGAAAATCGCCGCAAGTTTTATCAAACCCACGATCGGGAGAAACGCCCAAGAATTTCTTTTGGGTTTATCGAAGGTAGTCTCTTCAAGCACAAATCGATTTTTTTCAAGTAAAAACCGAACCTCCGAATAGCCGATCGGATTTACGTGAAGCGCGATCTCCTCCATTCCGCCAAAATCTGTTTGAATACTCGTCAGGGCTTCCGACGACAGCGGTTTGAAGTGCGACGTGTAACCATTGAAAAGCCATTTCAACCGCTCTTCGATATTCATTATATTCGGCACGCTGACAATCAGCATGCCCTCATCTTTTAGCAGCCGCGCAAATTCGCGAATGGCATTGGCGGGGTTTTCAATGTGCTCGAGGCCTTCAACGCAGACTACATATTCAAACGACTTATCTTCAAAGGGAAGTTTAGCGTCGAGATTTCCGTGTCTGATTTCCATTTCTGGCAATTTGAAAATCTGCGGATATAAATCGCAACAAGCAACTTCAAATCCCAATTTTCTCAAGCGCAATGCGAGCGCACCCTCACCGGCTGGAACGTCTAAAACTTTTCCGCGCCGAGCATCCGATAATAATGCTTCGATTTTTTCGTGGATTGCTTCGTGTGCAAGAGCTACTGGCGCATCCATAACTTAAGTAAATTTATATCCTAACCAAAAACTATAAAAATAAAATTTCGATCACATCATGCATTTCAAAGTTTCTACCTTGCGGGACAATGGTCAATGCATCGGCGCGCGAAAAAGCGACGAAGTCCGAGCTGCCCGACCAAGGCAAAGGCTCAACGAGAATTTGTCCTTTTTCGTTAGTCGAAGTGCGCGAGGGAAGGTAAGAATCGCGCTCCTTTGCGCCGCGCACATCTTTTTCCAAGGCGGCGTATCCGCGACGCAAATCCGTTTCGCTCGCGCCCTGTAATTTCAAAATAGCTTTGCGGACGAAAAGATAGAAAGTAACCATCGCCGAAACCGGATTTCCGGGCAAACCGAAAACGAAAGTGTCGTCGAGTTTCGCGAAAACCGTCGGCTTTCCCGGTTTGAGCGCGACCTTTTCAAAAAAGAATTTCGCGCCCAGCTCGCGGAGCGCCGGTTTTGTGAAATCGTAATCGCCCATCGAAACACCGCCCGTAAGGATAAGTATATCGAACTGCGGACTTTTGACTTTGGACAAAAGATCGGCGATCTGTTTCTTTAAACTCTCAAAATCATCGCTGGCGATTGGAAAGGTTTCGACGATCGCGCCGCATTTTTCCGCAAGGACTTTTAGCGCGACCGTATTCGAGTTGCGAATACGATCGAGTTTCGGAGTTTCGTTTATTTCGACGAGTTCGCTTCCGGTTGCAATGATCGCGACGCGTGGTTTCCTCCCGACGCGAATTCGCTCGTAACCAAATGAAGCCAAACTCGCAATCATTTGTTCTTTCATCACTTCGCCGACTGAAAGAATTTTCGCGCCTTTTGTGATCTCGCTTGCTCGAGGCGTTATGAACTGTCCAACTTTTGTCGGCTCAAGAATCCGGACAAAATGTTGTGTTGTTATTTCTTTTGCGTCCGAACCGACGTTTGACGAGTCAGTTCGTGTGAGTTCAACTTTTTGTATCGAATCGGCGCCGAGCGGAACTCGTGCGCCGGTCATGATGCGAACGGCTTCGCCGGATTTCACTTCGCCGTTCCAACCTTGTCCCGCAACCGATTCGCCAACAATTTTCAGACGCACAGGATTTTCGATTGAAGCGCTTCGCACCTCTTCTGAGCGCAACGCAAATCCATCCATCTGCGCGCGATCAAAAGGCGGAAGATCGCAATCGGCAAAAATGTCTTCGGCGAGAATTCGCCCGACGGATAAATCAAGCGCGACCAATTCGTCGCCGCGACTGGATATCTTGTTCGATATTTCTCCGATAGCCTCGATGACTCTAAGCATTAGTGAAGTGTGGTGGAAACCCGAAAAGTTCTCAAGGGCGGAAGGTCTGTAATTTTCGGAGGAGTGAATACTGCCAGTCAGCCGTTGCCGTCGGTTGTATGGCAAGCGTGTAGTTTGGCGCTGCACGCATGTGAGAGTACGCCCGAATAGCCCAACTCATTTCCCGAATGTTACAATCTTCACAATTGGTTTTGGATACTTTCGAGAGGAAATTTTTACTAACGTGATTGAATTTCAGTTAACCGAAGAGCACCTGGCTTTACAAAATACCGTACGCGAATTCACACAGCGCGATGTCGCGCCGTACATAAAAGAATGGGATGAAAAAGCGAGCTTTGATCCATCGATTCTCGACAAGATGGCTGAGCTCGGTTTGCTCGGCGTGTGCATTCCCGAACAATACGGCGGCGCAGGTTTTGATTACATCTCGCTCGGACTCGTCTGCGAAGAGCTCGAAGTTTGCGACACGTTTTTGCGTGTGATTATGTCCGTTCACGTCGGATTAAATTCGATGAGTCTCTATTCGTGGGGCACCGAAGCACAAAAGAAAAAATATCTCGTGCCGCAGGCAAAGGGCGAGAAGCGCGCGACTTTTGGTCTCACGGAACCGAACGCAGGTTCTGACGTTGTGGGAATGCGTTCTTACGCGAAACGCGATGGTGATGAATGGATTCTCAACGGCGAAAAAATGTGGATCAGCCTGGGCGACGTTGCCGATAATTTTTTATTTTTCTGTTGGACCGATCAGGAAAAACAGAAGAAGCGCGATCATACCGGTATAAGCTGCTTCATCGTCGAACGCGGGATGAAAGGATTTTCGTCGGGAACGCTCCACGGAAAACTGGGCATTCGCGCCGGTAACACCGGTTATTTTTCACTTCAAGATGTGCGGGTGCCAAAAGAAAATATGCTCGGTAACGAAGGCGAAGGTTTCAAAATCGCGATGTTTAGTTTGGAAAACGGTCGATATACCGTCGCTGCGGGCGCAACGGGAGTGATACGCGCGGCGCGCGATGCCTCGGTCGCCTATGCGAATACGCGTGAGGTTCAAGGTCAGACCATCGCAAATTTCCAACTTGTAAAACAAAAAATCGCGGAGATGGAAGCGGACTACCAGATGTCGCATCTTCTTTGGTTGAAAACCGGTTGGTTGAAAAACGAAGGTCTGCCGTCTGCAAAAGCAGCGAGTCTTGCAAAGTGGCAATCAACGACGCGCAGCGAGAAAGCGGCTTCGATGGCGATTGAAATTCACGGTGCAAATGGATACACCAACGATTATCCGGTGGAGCGATATTTAAGAAACTGCAAAGCCGCGATCATCTACGAAGGAACGCGCGATATTCATACGTTGATGCAAGGTGACTGGGCGCTGGGATTGAAGAAGGAAAAGAAAGCGCGAGTAGTTTTGCCGCCGTATAAGAAAAGTGAATAGTGAATAGTGATACGTGATTGGTAATCGGTTATGAACTTTTTTTCTTGAATAACCCATCACTTATCACCAATCACCAGTAACAAGTTACGGTGAATCTTATTTCGCAATAAGTTCCGGACTGTCTAGCGGGGAAGCGAATTTCCATTCGCCATTTTCTTTAACGAATTTTACTTTTGTCCAAACTCCATAAGAGCCGCCTTTCAGTTCAGCAACCGCAAATGTGTTTTCGATCTTTTCGTTTCGCACTTCGCGTTTCTCGTCTAGCGGTGCTTCAATGTCGGTGATCAGTTTCAAAATTGATGCTTTTTCGGTTTTGGCTTCGGCTTGCCAATAACTGATTGCATCTGCTGAAAGAAATCGTTTCACTCCTGCTTCATCTTTCTTTTGCAAGGCGGCATAGTAGCCATCAATAACCCGTACGAGCGTCTCGCCCGAATTATTCAAAGTAGCCTCGGGCGTCTTTGTAGTCGAAAGCGAATTTGCCTCGTTTGACGTGGAATTGGATGCGCGATTCGCCGTTTCACTTGAAGTCGCCGAATTGCTTTTTGAGATAGGTTCGCTGCAGGCACCTAAAATAAATATCGTCAGGAAAAGGGAAATTAAAAAACAAATTCTCATCGAGATCTCCCGCGTTTTGAAAAGTAAGTGTGAAAGTATAAAACAATTGCATCGAAAGACAAACGATTTATGAGTGAAACAAAAAATGAATCGCGGTACTTCCTTCTTCGGGATCTTCCGCCGCCGCTTACGCGCGCTAGTGAACACACACAGATCTTCGACAATTACATCAAACACACGAAATTGCGCTTGCGTGCGGAAAGATTTCCGCTGAAGAATGAATGGAAATGGTCTATTCAAAACTTCTCAACTCATGAAGCGTCAACCAACATTATTCCGATCGATGAGGTCGCCTTTGAAATCCTGAAAGAACTTTCTCGCGGTGAAGTTCGGAAGAATCGCTACGTTTTTGAAACCGCCGAAATAAAATCGGAAATCGATGTATTCTTAGGAAAGCTTTGGGGAATCTGCATTGCAGAAGTTCAATTTCGTGATCCGAAAAAAGATGCGGGATTTCCCTTAGAGCTTCCGGTCTTTCTTGAAATTTCGGGCAACGAATATTTCTTTGGTGACAGTCTCGCGGTAAGAACTTTCGATGAAGTAAATGAAAAAGTCGCCGCAATTAGCGGCGACTCTCGAAAGTAAATTGACTATTTTGTGGCTATTGTTTACGCGGTTCAATCAAAACATTTCGCTCGAAGTCGCCGTAAATCTGTAAGTACATTCGCGTCTCTTTAGGAATACGAAGTCGCCAAGCCATGCCGCCGCGTCGGATATAGGCCGGCAAATTTGAAGGATTGGAATTATAACCCGCCGCGATCAACTCCCACTGCGATGCAATTCCGCTATCGAGCGCGTTGATAATCGTTTCATTACCCGCCAAGTCATCCCATGTCATTTGCATATAGAGCAACATCGCCTGAGCGGCATTGAGATGATTTCGCATTCCTTCAACGAAATCGGGCACAAGTCCAACACCGTAAAAGCGCGAGCGAATCATGTAGTAGGTCGAGGGAATCATCTGAACCATGCCGCCTGCGCCGGCGCTCGAAACCGCGTAGCGATAAGTGCTGCCTTCATTAAGCGCATATAGCGTGAAAATCTCGTTATAAAGATTGGGACGAAATTCATTCTTGAAACGGGAATGATCTACGTGTTCTACCGTTACAAGTCTTTCGGCTACATCGGTAATTTCCGGCGCAATGAAAATTCCTTTTGCCCGAAGGCGCTCGCGCGCGGCGTCAATCGTATTTCTCACGTAGAGACGTCCGGCGCCTACAACTTCCGGATTTACAACTCCCGGATGTGTTGACGTGTAATACGCGAGTTCGTTGAAATAACCGCCGCGTTCGACCGGGTATTGAACGATCAACGGAGTATGTGGCGAACCAAATTGATCCGCTAAAATGACCGGCGTGTTTACTCCATTTGCGCGAATGATACGAAGATAAACCGGATTTCCATTTGCGGAACTCGTTTGAAGTTGCAGCCCGGTGGTCAAGAAAGAATCTTTTGTCGTTACAACGAAATCAATTTGGTTTTTTTTCCAATCGTAAAAGGCTATGCGCACGAGTTCCGTCGGAAGAAAACTCTCGGTCATCGAGGTCGGTATCGGACGAGTCTGCATCAACCGTTTCGCTTCGGCGATTCGACTTCGGATTTGACCAAAGGTCATCGCTTTTGGAGGTGCAACATATCCCGGCGAGATTTCTGATGAAGACGAAATACCTTGCGTGATGGCGTCGCGGGTTGCGCTCGGCATCTGCGATGGCGAAGATATCGGAGGCGCAATCGGAGTTGCCTTCGCCGCCGGTAAAGAATCAGTAACGACAACCCGATTGGGAGTTGGCGAAGGCTGAACATTTGCGGCAGTCGCGGGTGCCGCACTTTCCGTCGAGATGATGCGATTTCGCGTAGGCGTAGGAATAGCTTTCGCGTCCTGTCCAAAAAGATTGAAGTTCGCAATTAATACGACAGCGAGAGTTGATAGGGACTTATAATTCATTTAACTAATTGTCGGAAACGATCCCGGTGGAATTACGAAGGAAGAAAATCTCACTTGAATTCGCGCCAGAAATTTCCGCGCGAATCTAAAGATTCTCGCAAACTGACCAAGGTTGTCAACTTTCTTTATGATTGTCACAATGATTCTTTATGGTTAATCATTCTCCAACAACTTCGAAGTTATTCGGTACGGATGGAATCCGCGGAAAGGCGGGGGAATTTCCGTTGGACGAATCGTCCGCCTTTACGATAGGGAAATCTTTGGCGAAGCATTTGTCAAAAAATGGAGTCGCGCCGAAATTTGTGACCGGGCGCGACACACGCGAATCCGGCAACTGGCTGGAGCGCGCGATTCATCACGGTGCGAAAGCCGGCGGAGCGAATTGCGAATCCGCTGGAGTGATCACAACGCCGGGCGTTGCGTATCTGACCCGGGCGTTTGATTTTGACGCCGGTATCGTCGTGAGCGCATCGCATAACCCATTTCAGGACAACGGAATAAAAATCTTTCTGCCTAGCGGGAAAAAGATCGACGAGGCGACTTATTCCGCCGCCTCTTGGCTGCTGACGCACGG
>DAITAB010000300.1:0-2695 GCA_036824525.1 Pyrinomonadaceae bacterium | reverse complement strand
ACGAAAAATGCGCAATCGAACGCGAATTATTCCGCGCCTCAATTGAGTTCGATGACTACCGAATTATCGGATTTAATGTAGAATTGCCGTTCGAGAATTTATGAAGAATCGCAAACTTGGCATTGCAATCGTCGGATTCGGTGGAGCTGTTTCAACGACCGCAGTTGCAGGCATTAAACTTTTGCAGAAGAAACTCGTCGGTCACGAAGGACTTCCGTTGGCAAATCTTGATCCGGATTTTTCCGCGGAGATGGCAGACTATGAAGACCTCGTTTTTGGTGGTTGGGATTTGAATTCCGATGACCTTTCGACCGCCGCCGGACATCACGACATACTGACTCATAAACAATTTCTCGCAGTGGAAGACGAACTCCGCACGATAAAGCCTTGGCCCGCAATTGCAAACAGACAATTTCTTTCCAATATCGAAGGAAAACACTTTCTCCTTGCTAATTCTCAACGCGAGGCGATCGAAGCGATCCGAAAAGACCTGCGAAATTTTAAAACGCAACAAAAGCTCGACGAAGTCGTCGTAATCAACCTGGCTTCGACAGAAAAACTCCGCGACGAAACCAATCCGATTTTTCAGTCGTTGAAAAATTTCGAAAAAGCGCTCGATGAAAACTCTTCGGCGATTTCGCCTGCGATGTTGTATGCATACGCGGCGATCGCGGAAAAAACTCCCTACGGAAATTTCACGCCCTCGTTTGCGTGCGACATTCAGGCGTTGATCGAATTCGCGGAAAATCAAAATGTGCCGATTGCCGGCAAGGACGGAAAAACCGGTCAGACATTTATCAAGACCGTTCTCGCACCGGCGTTGAAATCGCGTGCATTGAAAGTTGATGGCTGGTATTCGACAAATATTCTCGGCAACCGCGATGGACTCGCTCTTAGCAACGAGGATTCACTGGCTTCGAAAGTGAAGACAAAGCAATCGGTTCTCGATGAAATTCTCGGTTATCCGGTTGAAGATCACATAGTTGACATACGCTATTACAAGCCGCGCGGCGACAACAAAGAGGCTTGGGACAATATCGACATCAAAGGATTTCTCGGACAAACGATGCAAATCAAAGTGAATTTTTTGTGTCGTGATTCAATTCTCGCCGCGCCGCTCGCGATCGAAATCGCGCGTCTTCTGGATTTGGCAAAACGTCGAAACGAAAAGGGTGTGCAGGAACAACTCAGCGTGTTCTTCAAACTTCCGATGACAAAATCGAAAGATGCATCGCCCATTCATGCTTTCTATGCGCAAGAAAAAACGCTTTACGATTGGATAAGAAAATGCTGAATTCAGTCTCCTATTCTCTACCCGAAGCGCTCAACGAATCGCTCGCAATACATCTCGCCGATTGGCAAACTCACGACGGGATATTTCGTCTTTGGTCAAAAGATTCATCGCTTTGGACCGGCAGCGATGAATCCAAATGGCTCGGATGGCTCGAAGCTGTCGATATAGAGTTGCGCAGTGTGGAAATTTATCGGGCATTCGCCAAAGAAATCGCCGATGCGGATTTTCGCGATGTCGTGCTTCTCGGAATGGGCGGTTCGAGTTTGTGTCCGGAAGTTTTGGCGCTCACTTTTGGGAAGGAGAATTTTCACATTCTCGATTCCACCGTTCCCGCGCAAATCAAAACCCTCGAAAGCAAACTCGATCTTTCCAAAACGCTTTTCATTGTCGCAAGCAAATCCGGTTCAACTCTCGAACCGAATTGTTTCAAACAGTATTTCTTCGAACGCGTTTCGGAAACCATCGGACGCGAAAACGCCGGAAAGAATTTCGTTGCGATCACCGATCCGAATTCGAAAATGCAGAAGGTCGCCGAGCGCGATAAATTTCGGAAGATCTTTTTCGGAAATCCGGAAATCGGCGGAAGGTTTTCCGCGCTGTCGCCTTTCGGAATGGCAGCAGGCGCGGCGATGGGAATCGATGTAGAAGAATTTCTTTCAAGCGCGAAAGAAATGGTTCACGCCTGTAAGAGTCATCTCGGACACGAAAATCCGGGCGTAGTTTTAGGGTCGATTCTTGGCACCGCGCATTCACTCGGTCGCGATAAGCTCACAATTTTTGCCTCACCGGAAATTCGCGATCTCGGCGCATGGCTTGAACAACTCATAGCCGAAAGCACGGGTAAAAACGGCGTTGCGATAATTCCGGTTGATCGTGAGCCAATTCAAAAACCCGATACCTACGGCACCGATCGTCTCTTTGTTTATCTGAAACTTAAAGGCTCAAATGAGTTCGACGAAGAAATTTCCACACTCGAACACGATGGTCATCCCATAATTCGAATTACTCTCGCGGATAAGATGAATCTCGGACAAGAATTTTTCCGATGGGAATTTGCGACTGCCGTCGCCGGCTCGCTGATGAGAATAAATCCTTTCAATCAGCCGGACGTTGAAGCCGCGAAAATCGAAGCAAAAAAAATCACGTCCGCCTATGAAGAAACCGGCAAGCTTCCGGAGGAGAGTCCTTTCTACGAGGAAAGCGGATTAAAACTTTTCAGCGACGTAGACAATATCGCAGAATTAACCGCGCTCGTAGGCAGCGACAAATCGCTCTCGAAATTTCTCGAGGCACATCTCTCGCGCATCAAGCCAAATGATTATTTTGCACTGCTGGCTTACATCGAAATGAACTCGGAAAACGAAATCGCGTTGCAAAAAATTCGCCGCGCTGTTTTGGAAA
>DAITAB010000299.1:0-2710 GCA_036824525.1 Pyrinomonadaceae bacterium | reverse complement strand
AAATGAGACGACGGACGATTTTTCATTTAGTTGCAATTAGTAGCCGGTATCGGATATTCGAACTATTTCACTTTACTTACCTCAATCATTCTTTCCCGTTTTACGATCTTCCTCCTTGATTCCGCCGACCGGCTATCGATTAGTTTCCACCGGTTTAGGTTTATAATTCTCGCCAAGCAACCCGAGATCGCGAGCTTTTAGAACAACGTTTGCGGCAATCGGAGCCGCCACCCGGGAACCATAACCGCCACCTTCAACTACGACTGCAATGGAAAGTTGGGGTTTTTCGAGCGGTGCAATACAAATAAACCAGCTGTCCGTTCGTTCATACAAAACCGGTACTTTGTAATTCACGAGGTTTCCTTCTTTATCGCGACGTTGTTTTGTAATCGTCTTCAGCAATCCGGTTTTTGCGTCGTAAAGCGGCGATTGTTTTTCCGCCGTTCCTGTTTTTCCGCCGACGCGAATTCCCTGTCCGCGTACTCCGGCAAAAACACTCCTTGCAGTTCCGCCGCTTCCTTCAGTTACGAGCGCCATGATTTCGCGTACCGCATTCGCCTGCTGCGCCGATAAGACTTGCGAGTACGCTTCCGGCGGCTGATTGAATTCGATTCGCGGTTTCATTAGTTTGCCTTCAAGATTTCCCGCCGCGGCTGCAATCATCGCCATTTGAAAAGGGGTCATCTGACCGGCGTAGCCTTGTCCCATTCCCTCGAGCCCGATGTCGTAATTCGAAATGTCTTTTCCCGTTACGATGGTTGACTGTTGCGGTGCAATGGCGTTTTGAATACGGCGTTGGCTGGCATTAATAATCTCGGGAAAAAGTCCCGTGTTAACTGCTTCTGAAGGACTATCTACGGCGGCGATACCCAAGTATCCCGCGGTTTCACGTATCCGCTCGCGTCCGAGTTCAACCGCCATCTGTGAAAAAAATTGATTGCTTGATGCTTCGTATGCCTGTGCGATATTCAAATTTGTGCAACCGTAAGGCGGTTCGCATCCGCCATTAGCGTCGAGAATGGGCTTAGATCCGCGAAATGGAACAAATCCGCCCGGTAAACTCGTAAAAGTAATATTCTGTTTTCCCGTACGAAAAGCGCCGATCATCGTAAACGTCTTGAAGGTAGAACCCGGAACATAAAACTCTCGCATTGCGCGATTCAGCAGTGGCTTGTTTCGCTTATCGGCTTCGAGTTGCAGCCAGTTCTCAAGATCCTGTGCCTGCGCGAGATTAAACGACGGGTTGGAATAGACCGCGAGAATATCTCCGGTCTGCGGATTTAGCACAACGATCGCGCCGTTTTTTTCCTTGAGCTGCTGCGCAATAAACGCCTGAAGATCGCGATCAATTGTGAGACGCACGTCATGTTTATCGTCATCGCGTTGTTTGATGGTGGTGAAAACTTCCCAGGCTTCCGGCATCGGATCCGCCGCGCGTTGGAAGAGCGTCCGTTCAAGACCGGGAGCGCCGCGTTCGTTTCCCAAAAGATGTGCCATCTCTTTTTCCAATGAGAAAGCGCGAATGATGTCACCATCTTGTTCTTTTTTGTAATAAGCTAATGCACTTGAAAGTTTTCCGGTTCGATCAAACATCCAACCGCGAAGTGCAGCCGCAGTAACTCGCCGATAACGCAGATCTTTATAACTCAACTGCTGGAATTGTTCGTTGTAATCATCAGCGTAATAGGTCCAGTAAACATGGAACCCGTAAACAAACGTAGCAAGCAAGACGAAGACAATCTGCCATAAACGAAGACTACGATTCGCCGAAGTGAGTCCGAGTCTGCGTTTCACTTCGCGCGGCAAATCGCGCTCGAACGAAAAACTTGGACTTACATTTCCGATGAAAGATAAGGCGAGAAGTGCTAACAGAACAGCCAAACTTCCAAGGTAAATCACGCTCAATCCCGCAGGCGTGCGCTCCAGTACCTGCGCGCCGAGAATGCTTTCGGGACGAAACCTCTCCCAATCAATTTGCAAAATGAAAAACGCTAAAACACCCATGCTCATTTGGCGTCTGACAAAGACGACGGATCTTCCACGTTCACTTCCTCATTCGACGCTACGTCTAGTTCCTCCGCAACCGCATCGTTTTCCATCGCTGATATCGGGGAAGAATTCGACAGACGGCGCAACAGAACTTCTACGTCGCCAAACTGCAACCTGTCATTATCAAGAATCACGTGCGCCTTTCCATACGCAATACGATTGCCATTAATGAATGTTCCATTTGAAGAGCCTGTGTCGGCAACGAGAATCTGCCGCTGCGCATTCAGTAAAAATGTGGCATGGATTTTCGAGACGCTTCCATCTTCCAACGTCAAATCGCTTTCCTTTGAACGTCCGACGCTTTTTCGTTCGTTTAGATCAAACTCAAGTTTTACCGAATGCGATTTTCCCTCTATTGAAAATTCGGCAACGAATTTTTCCTTTTCGATCTTTGTCGGCGCGGGCACATCCACCGTGACTCGACGCAAATCCGTCTGCGTCATCGCTACATTTAGTTCCGACTCATCGCCCCTGGCATCAAAACTCGCAGCCAACTGCACACCTTTCGTGAAGTAATCCGGTTTCACCTCGACCTCTATCGGCGCAACTGTGTGATAGCGGTTGTCGTTAATATGGTCGATCGCGGCGACCAGAAGTTCATCGCGAAGTTTCGCCATCGATTCATCGGAATCAGACGAGAATTTGTCCCACTGCGTTTTCA
>DAITAB010000099.1:0-9018 GCA_036824525.1 Pyrinomonadaceae bacterium | reverse complement strand
TCCGATATTAAATATCAACACGAATTCATGTCAAGGAAACACAAAAAGCGTTGAACGAATAGTGAATAGTGATTAGTAGTAAGTGAAAAATCAAACGCTAAAAGCAATTCAAAACATCATGGTTGATAATCCGTCGTTGCTTTTCACTTTTTTACTATTTCCCTATTGCACGTCCGCCGGAAGCAAAGAACCCTTTGGATCATAGGCGTAGGCGTGACCGCCTTCGATCTTTCCGATTATTCCGTGAAATCGAATGTCTGAGTCGTCCAACACGACTACTACATCGCCCGGGCTATTCTGCTTTTCGTCAATCGGAAATCTGATCATGGTCGCATTTCCGTTTTCGTGCGAGACGGTTTCGTATTCAAAAGTCTTCGCGTCAAAACTAAGTGTCTTACAAAATGAAACTTCAGCCATTTCTTCTCCAAACTAAATAACTTCTTCTCAACAAAAACAATTAGATATCAAGTGCGACGCGAATGTCGAACGGGGAAGGTGATTGGTGATTGGTGAAGGGTGATTGGCGATGGGTTTTTACTTTTTACTTTTTGGACCGGTCTTCAATTGCCGTTGGCTTTAGCCAACGGTCAATGAATAAATCATAACTCCCAGCCCGCTTTAGCGGGCGACAGGATTTCGTTCGCGGGTTCGACGCCTTCAGCGTCGGAATATTTTTCGCAAAAGTACCGTGGGTGGCACGCGCGAAGCGCGCGCTTACCCACGGCTATTTTATTCGTCGCTTTCAGCGACAAAAAACCAAGAAGTCATAAAGGTCGAAGTTTTTGGGTCTTTGGACTTTGGACTTTGGACTTTGGACTTGGGTCAAGGGACTTAGGACTTACTTCTCAAATTCCCAGCCTGAATTCAAGCGTTATCGGATCATGATCTGAAAGCGGAATTCCTTCGGCATCAATTAACTTTCCAATCGTCATCGGCAAACCGACGCGTTCGATCTTGCGTCCGGCAAACCAATCGAGGCGCACCGAAACTTTTCCGCCTACCTGTTTTGCCGCCCAAAAAATAAAAGGAAAACACCAAGCCGGAACCCAGTCGCGCAAATTCGTGTTCTTCTCGATGCTGTCCATATCGTAGTGAAGAGTGCCAACACCTTCTTCATTAAAACTTTTGTATTCGAAATTTCGTGATTCGAGTTCTTCAAAAAGTCCGCGCTCAAAGTATCGGTCGGGATGCGGCAGATGATTTCGCGCAACGTTTCGAATTCCCATCATCACTCGTCGCCAATAACCAAGAATCGCGTGAGTCGCAGTCTGCGAATTGTAGGTTGAAGTATTCCAATCACCGCCAATTATGGTCGGAAGCGGCGAAAGAGTTTCGAGATGTTCGAGCAAAAGCCTCATCTGCATCCGGCGATGTTTTCGCGAAGCATGTGCATCGAGATGAAGCGAAACGGCGCGGAAATTTCCTTGTGGATGTTCGATCTCGGCGATCAGTGCGCGCAAATGCCCGAGGCGTTTTTCCTTACCCCACATTTTATCTTTGCCGTTCGGAAGCGGTATCGCGTGAACATTCTTTAGCGGAAACTTCGACATCAACGCAATTCCGTGAAGCGAATTCGTATTCTCGCCCTCGACGAAAGCTTCAACTCCGCTCCCTTTCTGCAGCGCGACATAACAAGGAGCAAACGCATAATTGAGTTTTAGCTCGCGCGCGATTTCGCGTGCCACGAAACGATTTCCGCTGCGCGCCATTCCATCGTCCAACTCGGACAAGAGCAAAAGATCGCGATCCGCAAGCAATAGATTATTCATCAACGCATCAAGAATTCCTTCGAAACGCGCGCCACGCTCGAGATTCCAAGCCAGCGCGCGAATTTCCGTGCGCGGAGATGCATCGACCGAAAAATTTTCTACCGCGATTGCATCGAGAATCGCGTCAACTTCTTCTTTGATTTCGGCGTAAAGGGGCGAGGCGAGCAACTCGCGAGTGGAATCGAACTGAAGAAGCTTGGGAAAGTGCTCGAAGATGCTGTGTCTCAGCACTTCTGGAATTTCGTTTTCTTTTACTGCTGCGGGATTCATGAACCGTTGATGATAAACGACAACGATGAAGTGAACAACGATCGACTAGTTTTCGCGTAAGTAAAAAATGTAATCGGTTGAAATGCCAGGAACTTTTTTCTTGAGTGTGATTGCAATTTGTCCGCGATGATACGTTCCGTGATTCGCGACATGTATGAGAATTTCCTTCAAGGGGCTTCGGAATTCCTCGCCGCCCAAAGTTTTGTAAACGATTTCCATTTCCAAATCGCTTTCGTTCAAGCCGCCGAGAAATTTTCTCCAAGTTGCGGCGTCTTCCTCGAAGATGCGCCCGCAATCATCAAGCGACAAACCTTCAAACCTGGCGGCGTCCGGCTTAATGCCATTTATGCGGTTGAGCCAAATTCCCTGCGCCATCAAAATGTGCGCGAAAAGATCCAGATGTTCGCGGTCACACGGCGCGGATTTTTTCATCGCGTCGAGAATTGTTTTGTTTGCCCAATAATTATAGCCGTAAATGTTTTTGAAGTGTTCTTTCATGCTTAATCATCGTAGTGTTCGCGCGTTGGCGCAATTGCGAGAAAGTCTTCCGAGATTCGCGCGGCGTATTTTTCGAGAAGTTCGTCGATACGTTTCTTCTCGCCTGAACGGAAAATCAGACCTACGTGTTTTGGTTTGGAAACGCGATAGACGATCTCTGGATCGGCGTAATGCGAGGTATCGGGGTGATCAATTTTCGCGAGCGCCAATGCAAGCCCTGCATAGTCGCTGCGCGGTTCCGGTGCTTGATATGGATGTTTAGGATCCGCGATTTCCAACTTCGCCCATTCGCGCCAAAGGTTGAAACCTGCGGCTTGTTCGAGCACATTCGCGATATAAGCGCCACCGACGCGAACCGCAATCTCCAGTAAAAAATACTCGCCCGTCTTAGCCGACTGCACGAATTCCGCGTGCGTTACGCCGCGCTCAAGCTCAAAGCCCTTGATCAAAGCGCTGTTGATACTCGTAAGCTCACTTCGGACTTTTGAGTCGTAGGGCAGGATCTGTGTGGTAAAAACTCCGCCTTGATTCGTAACGCTTAACGGTGCAATTCCATATTCGCTTACACCTGCCGCTACCGCTTTTCCATCGCATACAACTGAATCAACGTGAAATACTTTTCCTTCGATGAAGCGTTCGACCAAAAACTGCGATGGGTGATCGCGCCAGTTATTTCGCTGATCAAGCGTGTTCAAAACATTCCACACTTCTTCGGCACTCTCGCACTTGCGAATTCCAAATCCCGAAACTTCATGGCGTGGTTTTACGACCACAGGCATTTCGACTTTTGAAAGAAACTCCTCAATCGCATCGTGGTTAAATGCCGGCGTAAACTCCGGACACGGAATTTTCGCGAGCATTGCGATGTTTCTCATTGCAAGTTTGTCGCGAAATCTTAATGCGAATGAATATGTCATTCCGCCGAGCTGCAGATGCTCGCGCGCCTGCGCGGCAACCAAAACGTCGAACTCATCGAGCCCTACAAGCCTATCTACATTCTCCGATCCGCAAATATTCGTTATAGCGCGAATATAATCTTCGGCTTTCGCATCATCGCGAACCGTTTTAACTTTGGAAATAGCGGACCAAACCCACGGTTCATCGAGAAGCTTTTCGCGGGTGATTAATGTAACCCGCCAACCGGCGTGATGACATTCCTCGAGAAAGTCATTTCCCTTGTGTTCACTCGCAATACAAACAATGTGTGATCTTTCGTCAGGCATTTAATTTCTCATTAAGATTTCCGAAGAATACCGTCGATGCTCCATTTATTCGCACCCATAAATAAGAATGCCAGCGAAATAAAAAGATAAAGAAATGCGAGTTCCTGTTTTTGAAAAGGATCGCGAAAATGAACGCCGAGCAATGCCGTGGACATCGTGAACGCAATAAAGAAAGAGGAAAGCCGGGTAAGAAAACCCAGCGCCAAAAAAGCGCCGCCCAAAAATTCCGAAAGCGCCGCCGCCCAGGCGAAAACTACCGGCAACGGAAAACCGAGATTCGAAACATTGTTGATGAACTGATCCGAAGGCGGAAGCTTTCCGATTCCGTGTGACATCAGCGCATATCCCGCGAAAAGCCGCAAAGCCGTAAGCGCGATGTTAGTAAAAGGCGATGTCGAACCTTCGCCGCCAAACAAGAATTCTTTCAGCATTAAATTTCTCCAAACTTAATTTTACGCACCTCGAACGCGATGCATGAATTCACCTGCACATCAGGATTCCACGAAAATCCATCTGCAAACGCTTGAAAAACTTCCGCGTTGAACTTTGTGATGTACGAAAAGAATGGCACAATTCACTGGCAAAAACAACAAAAAGCCCCCTATCGACGATACCTTGAGGTTTCGATTTTGAAACATGTTGCAAGTCCGATTTGGAGTTAAATTATGGGCGAACTAAACGCCGTTGAGTTTATTAGCAATTTAGTGATTTACCTTGTGGTACTACTTCTGGCTATTTCTGCGCATGAAGCGGGACACGCTTGGACGTCATGGAAATTCGGCGACGACACTGCGTATATGCTCGGACGCGTTACGTTGAATCCCGTAAAACACACGGATCCGATCGGCACACTTTTAATTCCAACTCTCGGATTTGTTTTCGGTGTGATTGGTGGTTCGCTTGCGAGTATTCCTCTGATCGGTTGGGGAAAACCAACCCCGGTGAATCCACGAAAGTGGACGAATTACAAGGTTGCCAACGTAGCGGTATCCATCGCGGGAATTGTTGCCAACCTCGTTCTAGCGATCATCGGATTGGTAACGCTGAAAGTCCTGATGGCGACCGGAGTCGTAACTAGTCTGTCGGAAACTACGGGTTTCATGGGAATCATCGTTCAATTATTCTTGCGGCTTCTCACTTTGAATGTGTCTCTGGCGATTTTCAATCTTCTACCTTTTCCGCCATTGGACGGAAGCAAGGTTCTTTCAACATTTTTGCCCGCAAGTTTTCAACCGATATTTGACCTGCTTGAGCAATATGGATTTTTGATTCTACTTTTGTTGCTGTATTGGGGTGTTCTCAATTATGTAATGTCGCCCGTTTTTTATGTCGTGAAATACCTTCTTTATCTTTAGGCACTATGAAAAAACGCATCTTCAGCGGCGCGCAACCGACCGGCGAGCTTCATCTCGGCAATTACATCGGCGCACTCCGCAATTGGGTAAATTTACAAACCGAATACGAAAGTTTTTTCTGCATCGTGGATCTTCATGCGCTTACGATTCGGCAGGATCCGGCGATTTTGCGTCGAAAGACGCTTGATCTCGCGCGAATTTATCTCGCGGCGGGAATCGATCCAAAAGTTTCTTGTGTGTTTGTTCAATCGGACGTTTCCGCACACGCAGAACTCGCCTGGATTTTGAGTTGTGTCGCGCGAATGGGCGAACTGGAACGCATGACACAGTTCAAAGACAAATCAAAAGGCAAAGGCGAAAATTCTTCTGTGGGACTTTTCGCTTATCCGATTTTGATGGCGTCGGATATTTTGCTTTATCAAACCGATCTCGTTCCGGTCGGACAGGATCAGAAACAGCATCTCGAACTCACACGCGATCTCGCCGAGAGATTCAATCGCGACTACGGCGATACATTCAAAATTCCCGATCCATATATTCCGCCGATCGGCGCGAAAATAATGTCTCTGCTAGATCCCTTGAAGAAGATGTCAAAGTCAGACGATAATCCGAACGCAACAATTTTTCTGAATGATTCGCCGGACGCGATTTTGAAAAAATTCAAACGCGCGGTAACGGATTCAGAAACAGAAATTCGTTTCGACGAAAAACGCGCCGGCGTTTTCAATCTGCTTTCGATCTATGAATCCGCAACGGGAAAAAACCGCGCGGAGATAGAAAAACATTTCGCAGGCAAAGGCTACGGAAATTTGAAAACGGAAGTAGCCGAAGCGGTGATTGATTATCTCAAACCGTTTCAGGCAAAACTAAACGAAATTGACGATACTGAATTAGAAAACATCTTCGAACGAGGTGCAGAAAAAGCTCGTAATGTAGCAGGTAAGACATTGAAAATCACTTATGAAAGGCTAGGTTTGCACCAATGATAATGATAGTAGAATTTCACAGAACGGACGAAAAGCATTATGCCGTCATCGTTCCGCGTCAGGGTTTGCCAAGTTTGGAGATAAATCCGGCACCTGGTTTTGACCTTTTGATGCCACACGATATGCTGCATTTTTTGGTTGAGCAGGAATTGGGTTTGCAAAATGCTATATACGGGCAAATTGCGCGTGGCGGCACAGCAGGAAGTTTTCAAAATAAGCCTTCCGAAAGTTCAAATAATCGCGCCGATTCCCGTTTGCGGAGGAAGGACGCAAAACGCGGCGAGAAATTATTGAAAAAAGGCATTGACCAATGCGCCCAGTCTGAAAGGGCAACCTATGTGTGTTGGTATGATTGGCTGGCTCATTCCGATAAACCCGAATTGCAAAATAAAGCGAAAGAAATGAAGGAAACTGCCCTAAGTATTCTGGGGCAAATTTCTAATACTGAAAAAAGCGCGTTTAACCAAAAAAATCTTGCCAAAATCAGAAGAAGATTGGACGAAGCAAGCCAACAATGGTCGGGCCTTAAAGTTGGCGAATCTATGAGTCTCAAGTGGTGACTTTTAGAAAATATTTTTTTTCCGAGCCAACGCAAAATTGTGTTGGCTTTTTTAGTGGTCATTCTGCAAAAGTGATAAAATAAATTTCACCAAAAATTCAATTCTACGCCGTCAAAATTTCGCAATTGAGTGCGCAAAGTTTCCCTTGGCTGACATTTCTGAAAAAGGAGCATCTTTTTATGGAAGCAACGAAAAAGACCTACAACATTCCGAAATTCAAAGAACAATACGAAAACTTCATCGGCGGCGAATGGATTGCGCCGAAAAGCGGCGAGTATTTCGAAAATATTTCGCCGGTTGATGGAAAACCATTCACAAAAGTCGCGCGTTCGACCGCCGACGATATCGAATTAGCGCTCGATGCGGCGCACAAAGCCGCTCCTGCTTGGAACAATTCTTCGGCGACCGAGCGAAGCAATCTGCTTTGGAAAATCGCCGACAAAATCGAAGCGAATCTTGAGATGCTTGCGCGTTGTGAAACCTGGGACAACGGCAAACCGATTCGCGAAACAATGGCGGCGGATCTTCCGCTTGCGATTGATCATTTTCGATATTTCGCCGGCGTGATTCGCGCCGAAACGGGCGAGGCGACCGAACTCGATTCGCAAACACTTTCAATCAATATTCACGAACCGCTCGGTGTCGTCGCTCAAATCATCCCTTGGAATTTTCCGCTTTTGATGGCGACTTGGAAAATCGCACCGGCGCTCGCGGCGGGAAACTGCACGGTAGTCAAACCGGCGGAGCAAACTCCGGCTTCGATAATGGTTTTGATGGAATTGATTCAGGATATTTTGCCGCCGGGAGTTTTGAATATCGTCAATGGTTTTGGTCCCGAAGCGGGAAAACCGCTGGCGACATCGGCGCGCGTTGCGAAAGTTGCGTTCACCGGCGAGACGACGACCGGACGTTTGATAATGCAATACGCTTCGCAAAATCTGATCCCTGTCACACTCGAACTCGGCGGAAAATCCCCGAATATTTTCTTTGAAAGCGTGATGGACGCGGACGACGATTTTTTCGATAAATGTCTGGAAGGCGCGGCGCTTTTCGCGTTGAATCAGGGCGAAGTTTGCACTTGTCCATCGCGAATTCTCGTGCAGGAATCGATCGCGGAGAAATTCATCGATCGCGTCGTCAAACGCACGAAAGCGATCAGAATGGGACATCCGCTCGATCCCGAAACGATGATCGGCGCGCAGGCGAGCAAAGATCAGTTCGAGAAAATTATGAACTATATCCAGATCGGCAAAGATGAAGGCGCGGAAGTTCTCTGCGGCGGCGAAGCACAGAAAAACGAAGGCATCGAAGGTGGATTTTACGTCCAGCCGACTCTGCTCAAAGGCAACAACAAAATGCGCGTCTTTCAGGAAGAAATCTTCGGTCCGGTGTCGTCAATCACGACATTCAAAGACGAAGCCGACGCAATCGCCATCGCCAACGACACGCTTTACGGCTTGGGTGCAGGAGTTTGGACGCGCGACGCGCATCAGCTTTATCAAGTTCCGCGTGCCATCAAAGCCGGACGAGTTTGGGTAAATTGCTACCACAATTACCCGGCGCACGCGCCTTTCGGCGGCTACAAGAAATCAGGCTTCGGACGCGAGAATCACAAAATGATGCTCGACCATTACCGCAACAACAAAAATATGCTCGTCTCTTACGACAAGAAGGCGATGGGATTTTTCTAAAAGTTAATCGTAATTGTGGACGCAGGTTCTTTGAATTTGCGTCCATTTTTTTTGTGATAAGACAACAAATCTTAAATTTGTCGAATCAAACTGGAAAATTAGAAGTTTTATAAAGAAATGAAAATAATTATTACTTTATTGGTCGCAATAGTTTTGTTGGTTTTCGCTGAAGATATATTTGCTCAAGAAACAATTCTAGCCAGAGTAAATTATCAAGGTAAATACGGCTTTATAAACACTAAAGGTGAATTCGTTGTTCAACCTCAATATGATTACGCATTAAGTTTCACCGAAGACTTGGCTGCAGTTGAAATTGATAATAAATACGGCTTCATCAATACAAAAGGGGACTTGGTAATCGGTTATCAATTTGACGATGCAATTTGGTTCTTTGAAGGTTTAGCCGCAGTTCAAAAAGATAGCAAATACGGATTTATTGATAAAGCCGGGAGATTAGTAATTGATTTTAAATTTGATGAAGCCTTCGATTTTGAAGAGGGATTAGCCGACGTAAAAATTGATGGTAAATGCGGTTATATTGATTATGTTGGAAATGTAGTTATTCCGATAAAATATGAAACCTGTTACAGATTTTATGAAGGAACTGCTGTTGTTCAAGATTCGGAACTTATATCGTATTTAATAAATAGAACCGGAGAAGTTTTG
>DAITAB010000298.1:0-2716 GCA_036824525.1 Pyrinomonadaceae bacterium | reverse complement strand
TTAGGTTCAGTTGAGTCGAAACAGAAAGTTAGTCTTGAGGAGAAACAGAAAAAACTCCTGATGAATCTTGATATTCTCACCCGCGCGGAACAGCGTTCGGAGAATTTGCGTCGGCAAGTGTTTGAATTTCTCGAGAAAGAATCCACTCTTCAGTCGAAGATAAATCAATTGGAAAACGACATGCGTCCCGAAGTGATTCAGTCGAGCTCCGCTTTGTATTCTTCCATGCGACCCGAAGAGGTTCGCGAACAAAAACGCCGCACGTTGGAAAGTGAACGCGCGAGTATTCAGAAAATTCTGACTGAGATGCAGACCAGTCGTTACCGACTCGAAGAAAACCTCGCATCGGCGGATTCATTGGTAAAGCGAATTCGCGAAAAGCTTGAAGCTCAGATTGACGCCGCGCTGAGCGACGAAAATTAGCCCGACTTCATGAATCTCGATTATTCGGTCCTAAAACTATCCTCGAACGCAATAGTTGTTCAAACGCTGGTTGCGGATGTTTCTATCGAGCAAGCGCATTGGAAACCAGCCGAAGACAAATGGTCAATTCTTGAAGTCGTAAATCATCTTTATGATGAAGAGCGCGAGGATTTTCGTCCGCGTTTGGAAAAGACTTTGCGCGATCCAAAAGAGAAATGGGACAGGATCGAACCGAAGGTTTGGGCGATCGAGCGAAAATACAACGCGCGCAATTTGGAAGATTCGCTGGCGAATTTTCTTTCCGAGAGAGAAAAGTCGCTTGGATGGTTACGAACTCTCATGAATCCGAACTGGGAAAATACGCACATTTCGGGAAAGCTAATTTTGTCCGCCGGAGATTTGCTCGCCTCTTGGGTCGCACACGACATTCTTCACATCAAACAAATCACGCGACTTCATTATGACTACGTCGCGCATTTGTCGGCACCGTTTAGTCCGCTCTATGCGGGCGAATGGAAATAATGCGAACTGAAGTTCGCGTTTCAAAATTATTCTGCAAGTCTGTGCAACTAACTTCGTTCCTTAATGCGTCAATAAAGGCGTGTACTCTTCCGCGCGCATTAAAATTTTAGGAGCCAGTGATGAATTTCCGTAAAATCTCAACAACTTGTTTTGCAGCTCTTGCATTTTTATTTTGTTTCACATCTGCTCATGCGCAGGGAGTGATCGTGCCGATCATTTGCGAAATCAGACGATGTCCGCCGCCCCGTCCGATTCCTCAGCCGATTCCCGTGCCCAATGTTTTGCCGGTTAAGTCCATTAGCCTCGATACGAAAATTAACGGACAGGTTGCGACGACTCACGTTGAGCAAATTTTCTTAAACAGGACGCCGTACACGCTCGAAGGCACATACTTTTTTCCGATCCCGGAAACTGCTTCAATTGTCGAATTCGCGATTTGGGAAAACGGTAAAAAACTGGTGGGCGAAGTTCGCAGTCGCGAGGAAGCGCGAAGAATTTACGATGAGATTGTCCGTCGCCAACGAGATCCCGGATTGCTCGAATATGCCGGCAAGGATTTATTTCAGGCTTCGATCTTTCCGATTCCGCCGAATTCCGAAAAGAAGCTCGAACTTACTTACACACAAATTCTAAAAGCGGAAAGCGGAACGGTTTCGTACAAGTATCCGCTCGGAACCGGCGGGCGAAATATTGTCGTGCCGCAGCCGATGCCGATGATGGACGATGTGCAGCGTGTAGGCGTCGGTCATCGTCCCGATAAAATCGGAACGGTTTCCGGTCGCATCGAAATCGCGGCTCCGCAGGCATTGCGAAATATCTACTCGCCGACTCATTCCATTGACGTAAAACGAAGCGGCGAAACGAAAGCGGTTCTTACTTTCGAATCAACGGCGCAAGAGCAGCGCGATTTTCAACTCTTCTACGGACTTTCAAACAACGACTTCGGTCTTTCACTACTCACTTATCGTGAAGCGGGAAAGGATGGATATTTTCTTTTGATCTTGTCGCCGAAAGATAAAGTTCTCGAAAGCGAAATCGCGCAGAAGGATTTGGTTTTTGTTTTGGACACCAGCGGTTCGATGGCGGATGAAGGCAAGATGGAGAAAGCCCGTAGCGCATTACTCTTCGGAATAAAAAGTCTGCGCGAAGGCGATCGGTTCAACGTGATTAATTTCGCGGGCGAAGAACATTTAATGGAAAACGGTTTGATAGCGGCGAACACCGACGGAAAAAAACGCGGCGAAGAATTTGTAAAAAAACTTCAACCGACCGGTGGGACGAATATCAATGATGCCTTGCGCGCGGCGCTTCGACAATTCGATTCTTCGGATCGTCCGAAGCTTCTTGTTTTTATGACGGACGGTTTGCCGACGGTCGGCGAGCAAAATGTCGAACGCATTATCAAGAACGCCAAGGAAATAAAAGTTGACGGCTTGCGTCTGTTTACATTCGGCGTCGGTTACGACGTCAACACGAATTTGCTTGATCAGATCGCCGAAGCGAACGACGGAATTTCGGACTATGTTGAACCCAAGGAAGACTTGGAAATAAAAGTCTCGAATTTTTTTACAAAAGTCAGCTCGCCGGTTCTGACCAATGTTTCGATCGATTTTGCGGAGGCTCAAACCGATTACATCTACCCACGCAAATTCGCCGATCTATTTCGCGGTTCTCAGATCACGATGATGGGTCGCTACAAAAATCACAACGATCTCAAGAATGTTTTGGTTCGCGTCAACGGAAAAACCGGAAAAGAATCGCGCACGTTTAG
>DAITAB010000297.1:0-2719 GCA_036824525.1 Pyrinomonadaceae bacterium | reverse complement strand
AACCGCGCTTGATCCGTATTTCCTGATTGAGTCGGGCGGAATAGCCGCCGCCAAGGATCGAATTCGCGACTGAAGAAGTAAAGAAATCATCACCCGCATCGGCGCGTCCGAAAACAATTTTAGTGGCAAATGAAACCGACGCTTGACCGGATTTTGGAACATCGATAACTAAAATTCTTTTAACCAAAGGTCTGTTATCGGAAACCGAAGGAGCAGGAACGAGCATGACATAAATCTTCGGTTCCG
Organism: Pyrinomonadaceae bacterium; assembly: GCA_036824525.1. GTDB lineage: Bacteria > Acidobacteriota > Blastocatellia > Pyrinomonadales > Pyrinomonadaceae > DAITAB01. The sequence goes on along the minus strand of DAITAB010000297.1, from coordinate 2,473 downwards.
GACGGTTTCGCCATAATCCAAAGACTTTACTCGCCGCCGATATCGCTTCGCTCTGTGAGATGTCGCCGGTAAAAATCAAAACTGATTTTTTCGGCGTAAACGACTTACGATATCCCGAAATCAGATTTTGTCTTTTTATTGCAATAATCGTTTCCGGAGTTCCGAAGGCGAAGTGTTCATCAAACGTGTAGCGACTCGCAACCGCATTCGACAAAAAGCCCGGCTGCGCCAGACGCTGCTTTAATTCATCGAGCGTCTGTGATTTGTAAAGCGCGATTTCCTTTGCCGGGAAGGTCGGATGCAAAACTACGTCTGCGAAAATCGCCATCGCTTGATTGAGTTTGTCTGATGTTGCATTGAAACTGATGTTCGTCGAATTCCAATTCGCGCCGGCGTTAATCTCGGAACCGAGAAATTCCATCTGTTCGGAAATTTGCGTTGCACTTCGCGTCAAGGTTCCCTTGCTCATCATCGCGGCGGTCATATCCGCAAGACCGGCAAGACTTTCGTCTTCATTTCCCGCGCCGGAATTTACGATCAGCGAAACATTTACTAGCGGCACACTTCTTCGCTCGACGACGATTACGCGCAAACCATTGGGCAATTTGCTTTCGGTGATTTTCGGAATTGAAACCGCGCGCGAGGCGGTCGGCTCCGGCGGCATTTCCTGCGCGGAAGAATTTGTTAGCGATACGTTAATGGTAAAAACTGAGAGAGCAATTATCGTAGAGAGCTTTCGTAATTTGTTTGCAAACATTAATCCTGCCCTCCTTTTGAATCGTCGTTAATGTAATAAATTACAACGCGGTTATTATCATTGAAATATTTCTTCATAACGCGTTGAATATCGGCGATTGTCACGGCTTGAAGTTTAACGAGTTCGTTGTTTACCTCGTTTGGCGTTCCGTAAAGAATAATCGCGCTTCCCATGGAAAAAGCTTTTCCGTCGTTTGTTTCGAGACGACGAACTTTATCGGCAATGATTCCGTTCTTCGCCTTCTCCAATTCTTTCGCAGTCACTGGAGACGTCTGAATCTTCCTGAGCTCCGCAAGCAAGGATTTCTCCGCCATCTCGGGAGTCTTTCCGGTCGCGAGAGTCGCGGTGAAATACATCATCCCCTTGTCGGTTTTTACGTCCACGTCGAATGAAGCTTCCTGCGCGACTTGTTGATTGCGCACCAACTCTTTGTAGAGTCGCGAACTTTCTCCGGCGGAAAGAATTCGCGATGCGACCTGGAGCGCTGGAATATCTTTATCTCTCGCGGGAGGCGCAAGATAAGTGATCGCAACCGCTGGCAAAGGAACATTCGGAGCTTTCACGACAAATCGCTCTTCCTTGGAACGTTCCGGTTCAGTCTCGCTTTTCGAGACGCGCGGAATATTTTTTTCCGGTTTGCCGAGGGTTGCGAAATATTTATCAATCCACGCATCAAGCTGCGATCGATCAAAATCTCCAACGATAATCAACGACGCATTATCGGGACGATAATACGCCTTGTGGAATTGCTGAACATCTTCGACAGTCGACGCCTGTAAATCCTCAATCGTTCCGATCGTGGTGCGTTTGTACGGATGAACTTTAAACGAGTTCTTCTGAATTGCTTCGTAAAACAAACCGTAAGGATTCGCCAGAACACCTTGCCGGTATTCTTCCTGAACTACCGCGCGCTCAGACGTGAAATTGGCTTCATCAACGGTGAGATTCGTCATGCGTTCGGCTTCTGCCCAAAGCAATCGCTCCAAATGATTCGATGGAACGACTTCGTAATAATTCGTTACGTCGTCAGAAGTTGAGGCATTGTTCCAGCCGCCTACATCTTCAGTCATGCGATCAAACTGCTCGCTCTTCATGTTCTTTGTTGACTTAAACATGATGTGTTCGAAAAGATGCGCGAAACCGTTTCGACCAATAGGATCGTTTTTCGAACCGACGTCGTACCAAACTTGAATCGTCACACTCGGACTGGAATTATCTTGGTAGGTTACGACCCGCATTCCGTTGGGGAGCGTGCGCTCCTTGAAATTGAGCGGCGCGACTTTCACCTGAGCGGGCGCAACTAGCGCCATTGCAAATATTAGAACTAATGAACCACAAAATGCTTTTTTCATAGAAAAGACCTCTAATAGCGATCTGTTTAGACGCTACTGATATTCGTAAAATCCCTTGCCGGATTTTCGTCCGAGCCAACCGGCATCAACCATCTTAACGAGCAACGGACATGGACGATATTTCGAGTCTGCAAAACCTTCATGCAAAACATTCATAATCGAAAGACAAACATCGAGTCCGATGAAATCAGCCAGCGTAAGCGGTCCCATCGGATGATTCATGCCGAGCTTCATAATTTCATCAATCGATTCTTTTGATGCGACTCCTTCATGAAGCGCAAAAATCGCTTCGTTTATCATCGGCATTAAAACGCGATTCGAAACGAAGCCGGGAAAATCGTTGCACTCGACCGGAACTTTACCG
>DAITAB010000007.1:0-28955 GCA_036824525.1 Pyrinomonadaceae bacterium | reverse complement strand
TCTGTGCGCGCTTGTAATCGCCTTGCTCCAAAAAGCAATTCATCAGGATTACGTCTGCGACATGCTGAACGGTCGGATCGACCGTTTCGCGACGAATTCCTTCCAGCTCGTAGATCGCCGCATTGTAGTTCTTTACCGCCACATAAGCTTTGGCTTTTGAAACCCGTTCGCGCATTACTTCAGAAGAAGTCGTCACCTGCGCAAAAATTCCCACGCTCGCAACGAAAAAGATCAAAGCTGTAGCTGAATATTTGCCGACGCTAATTCGCATTGTAGTCTCCTCCTTACCTACTTCGGGAAAGACCAAACGTCGAAGACGCTTGCCTAGTTAAACATCATATTATCGGTCCATTCGTGCAATCCGACAAGAATTCCCCGGCGATCACGTTTCAAAAACAAAAACTCTTAATTCGCGAAGCGGTTACAACTTCCGGAAGGCGTTGATGTTTCGGGGGTGAAACGACCTTGTTCAATTTGAAGTCAAGCTTTTGATGATCTTTTGGTGATACCGGCTAGCAGCGTTTCTTATAGCATTTTCATTGAGTGTAATCAATGTTCGATCAAGCATAACGATTGCTCCATTTATTACTACGGTTCGCACATCGCTCGCTTTGGTGGTGTAAACGAGATGGGAGAAAACGTTGTAAACGGGTGTTTGGTGAAGCGAATTGAAATCGACAATGACGATGTCGGCGCGTTTTCCCGTCTCGATGGATCCGATGATTTTGTCGAGATGCAGAGCGCGCGCGCCGCCGATCGTCGCCATCGAAAATGCCTGTTGGGCGTTTACTGCCTTGGGATCGCCGGAGGAAACTTTGTGCAGCTTCGCGGCTAGATCCATTTCTTCCCACATATCGAGATCATTGTTTGAAGCGGCGCCGTCGGTCCCCAAGCCGACCCGCATTTCTTTTGACAACATCAGCGGAATTGGCGCGATTCCAGCGGCAAGCTTCATGTTAGACGATGGATTGTGGGCAATTCCAACTCCTCGTCTCTTAAGAATTTCGAGCTCGGAGTCGTTGGCTTGTATTACGTGGGCTGCGATAGTTTTGTCAGACAAAAAACCAATTTGTTCAACGTATTGAATCGGACGCATTCCTTGATGGTTCTTCTGAATAAAATCTGTCTCGGTGTTTGCTTCCGCGAGATGAATTATGAGCGGTGCATCAAGCTCATCGGAGAGTTTACGAGTCTCAAGAAGGTGCTCTTTCGAAACCGTGTAAGGCGCATGTGGCGCGATTGCCGCGACGATCAATGAATTTCCCTTCCAGCGTTTCACGAATTTTTCGGTATAGGAAAGCGCCTCGGCGAAGGTCTTGTTATCGGGAACGGGGAAATCGATCAATGTCTCGCCCAATACTCCGCGCACTCCGGCTTTCGAAGTTTCCTCCGCGATCGCATCTTCGAAATAATACATATCGCAGTAAGTCGTCGTTCCGCCGCGAATCATTTCTGCAAGTCCGAGTCGGGTTCCCGCGCGCACAAATTCTTCGTTTACATTTTTTGCTTCCGCCGGAAAGATGTACTTCGTTAGCCAATCTTGAAGGTCAAGATCGTCTGCAATTCCTCGAAACAGCGTCATCGGAACGTGTGTATGAGTATTAATTAATCCGGGAATTATGACCTTGCCGTTTGCGAAAATCGTCTTGCGCGAAATAAATTGCCGCGCGATAGCGGAAGCTGAATCCACCCCGACGATGTTCGTTCCTCGTATCGCGATGGCTCCGTTTTCGATCACACGATTTTGTTTATCCACCGTAACGATCGTTCCGCCCGATATTATCAAATCAACATTTTTTCTTTGGGCGGCAACCGGTACGAAGGAAAGCAGGAGGAAGATTAAGACGAAAATCGGGTTGATATTTCTCATAACTGAATGTTTACCCAAAAACTTCTTTAAGGCAATAACGCGAATCTTAATCGAAACGATTCAATCCCTTGAGCTTAATGATAATGGAATTGTATAGACGAAAAATTGGTTTCGTGGCAAACCGCCGATATTGATCATTAAACTTCAACGCAGACAAATAACTCTGGTAGTTGTTGAGCAACGTAGAACTAATAACCGCGCTCTTGTGTAACGGAAAATCACCAATCTCGATAACAAAAAGAATATCCGGCAAGCTATACGCGCGGAATTGAATTTTTGACTCTTCGAGAATTTTCAGACAGGAATCGATTCCATTGTAGGTAATTGGCGCATCGTGAAAGACAATCGCCGAGTTTTTGTCCGCAACGCTTAAACAAAACCTGAAGTCCGAAACCACGGCTTCATCGGTGTGTTCACCGTCAATAAAAAGTAGCTGGTACTTCTTTTTTACGTCGCCCGGTTTTATGTCGCACCTGGTATCGCCATCGATGGTTTCGATTTTTTCAATCGGCGCGATTTCGCTCAAGTTGCGGAGCATTCGCTGCGTGGAATTATTGAGGTAGGTGTATTTTTGACCGCGTGCATCAGGCTGCACCAGCGGGCGCTTATCAATTGAAAGAATATTCGCGCAAAGCTTATCGAGAAGATGAGGTTGGATACTTCCGCCAAGATATGAACCGATCTCAAGGTAATTATAAGGCGACGAAAGTTCGCGCGTTGCAAGTTGACACGATAGCAGCGAAACCTTATCCGAATCGCTCAATTGGCTCGTTATCTTCTCAAACAGTTTAATGTCGAGCGCACTAATACTGTTTTCAAAATCCGTCATCGGAATTCACTTCAAAAACTTGGTATCGAAAGCTCGCGGCAACAGATCCTTCATCTGCAACGTCTCGCTTTTTCCTTTTAAATTTGTAAGCGTAACCGCGGCGTCTCCACAGAACTCCCAAATAATCTGCCGGCAAACTCCGCAGGGAGGTGTGAGCTCAATGGTGTCCGCAACGACGACAACATGAACAAAATTCTTCTCGCCTTCGGAAACCGCTTTCCAAATCGCCACCCGTTCGGCGCAAACGGTCAATCCGAAACTTGCCGATTCAACATTGCAGCCGGTAAAGATTTTCCCATCTTTCGTGAGGACCGCCGCGCCGACTTTGAAATTCGAAAAAGGTGCGTAGGCTCTTTTTCTTACTTTTTTCGCCGCCGCGACAAGCTCCTTAATTTTTTTGGTCATACATTGGTCATACAATGGAAAAGCAATTACGAAAGCAAATCGTTTTCGAGAGGTTCGACTGCAAGCTTGGACGTTCCGCCGGCTTCCTTTCGCAATCGCTCACGCACCACTCCGCACAGGAAATTTACTCCGACGTCCGTTTGTCCGCCTTCAGGAATTATTACGTCCGCGTGTCGTTTTGAAGGCTCGACGAATTCGTAATGCATCGGTCGAACCGTATTTTCGAATTGCCAGAGAGTTTGTTCGAGCGTTCGCCCGCGGGTTTGTATGTCCCGACGAATTCTTCGAATGAGACGAATGTCATCCGGAGTATCTACAAATACACGAACATCGAGAAGATCTAACACCCGCGGCTCGGCGAAAATTAAAATCCCTTCAACGATAACGACCGGCTTCGGCTCGATGCGTTCAATGTGATCGGTACGGGTGTGAGTCTTAAAATCATAAATCGGCATCTCAATCGCGTTTCCTGATTTAAGTCGCTTGAGGTGATTCACCAGCATATCGCTATCGATCGAGTCCGGATGATCAAAATTCGCCTGATGACGTTCATCGAGCGGCATGTCGATTAGATTCCGGTAATAGGAATCCTGTTCGACCAGCAAAACATTTTCAGCTCCGACTTCTTCAACGAGTTTTCGCGCTATCGTTGTCTTCCCGGAGCCGGTTCCACCGCAAATACCAATAATCATATGAGACAATTTTTACGTTTTCTGAAATTACTTTTTGTTCTACAAATTACCCTAAACTACTTTCGGAATAATTCTCCGCAAGAGTTCGCTAAAGATTTCTCTGACTTTTTCGCCCGTCTGCAATACTTCCTCATGCTTGATGACATCGCCCATCATTCCGGCGGCGAAATTTGTTATGCATGAAATTCCAAGCACCTTCATTCCTTGATGCCGCGCCGCAATTGCTTCGGGAACGGTGGACATCCCTACAGCGTCCGCCCCGAGCAAGCTTAACATCCTTATTTCCGCGGGCGTTTCATAGGAAGGTCCTGCGAGCCCTGCATAAATTCCCCGACGCAAAAGCGGTCGAAGCGTTTTTTCGGCACCAGCTCGAAATCTTTCCTCGGAAATTTTGCCGGCTTCGGCGCTGGCGATTTCCTGTAACCTTCGCGAGTAAATCTCCGTCATATCCGGAAAACGCACGCCAAACCGCGCATCGTTTTCACCGCGCAAAGGATTAACACCCATCAAATTTAAGTGATCGCGAATTAACATCAGTGTGCCCGGTTTCAAGCTGGTTCTTACGCTGCCGGCTGCATTCGTTAGAATCAAAGTTTTGATTCCCAACAACCCGAATGTCCGCACCGGCAAAACGACCTTTTGAATCTCGTTTCCTTCGTAATAATGAAACCGCCCCTGTTGCACAGCGACTGGAATTCCTTCGACGGAACCTATCACGAGCTTTCCACTGTGTCCTTCAACAGTTGAACGCGCGAAATTGGGAATTTCACCAAATGGAATCGAAATCGCGTCCTGCAATTCCTCCGCAAAAGCGCCGAGTCCGCTTCCCAAGACAACCGCTACTTTGATTTCGCGCGAATACTTCGCCCTAATAAAATCAGCCGCCGCGCTTACCTGCTCGTAATTCATAACTTAACTTCTAAAAACAAAAATTATTATCAGGGCACGCAAAACCGTTCAAAAACCGACGGTTCGTTTTAACCTTCTTTTCGATACGGAATTCCCAAAGCTTTTGGCGCTCGCGATAATCCAATAAATCCGGCGAGTACGACAATAGTTAAAACATACGGAATTATCTGGATGAACTGAACAGGAATCGCATCACCGGACGGCAATTTGATCGCGCCTTGAATTCTTATCGTAAGCGCTTCCGTAAAACCGAAGAACATACAGGCAAATAGAGTCGGCAATGGTCGCCACTTCGCGAGGATAAGCGCAGCAAGCGCAATAAAACCTCTTCCGGCACTCATCGCACGAGTGAACAAAGATGATTGACCGATCGAGAGATATGCGCCACCGGCAGCCGCTAAAATTCCCGAAATAATTATCGCGGTATACCGAAGTCTGATCACGTTTACTCCTGCTGCGTCCGCCGCGCCCGGATTTTCGCCGACCGCTCGAAGTCGCAATCCAAATGGAGTTTTGTAGAGCACGTACCAACAAACCGGCACCAGCAAAAACGCAAAAATCGATGCGATGTTTAATCCAAAATATTCCGGTAAAAGATTTCCTCGATCGATCTGCGGTGTCGAACCCGTAGAGTCATAAACTGCGCCGCTAATCAGCGCCGGTAATCCCAACATCAAAATGTTAATCGCAAAACCCGCAACTACCTGATCCGCCTCAAACTTGATACAAGCGATCGCGTAAATAGTAGCAACCGCAGCGCCGGCAAAGACCGCGCTCAAAACACCGAAATATGGATTACCGGATTCGTAGGTAACAACAGCGGCAGTGAATGCGCCTGAAAGCAACAGTCCTTCAAGCGCTATGTTAATGACTCCCGAACGCTCTGAAAACATACCACCGAGCGCAGCGAAGATCAGCGGAGTTGCCAATCGAATCGCTGAGAATATCAATGCAACACTAAGAAGTTCGCTCATAAGTTCGTGTCAGAAGCCCGACCGTAAGGAAGGGCGTAGAGTTGAATAACAAAAATTGTCCGCGCTTCTACCTTTTTGAATACTTTTGCAAGCTCGCCACGAGCAAAATCACTATCGCCTGTAAAACTTCAACCAGATCTTTTGAAACGTAACGCGTGAAAGCATCCACGAAAATTCCTCCTCGCGAAAGCACGGCAAAGAAAATCGCCGCTATCAGAATTCCAAATGGATGATTTCTTCCGAGCAACGCCACGGCGATTCCCAGAAATCCCCACTCGCCCGAAAACCCGTCGTAGTATCGATGTCGGTAGCCCAACACTTCGCCGATTGCAACCATTCCTGCCAGTGCGCCCGAAATTGTCATCGCTACAATCAATTGTCGTTTGGGAGAAATTCCCCCGTATTCTGCTGCGCTCGGATTTTCGCCAACAGAACGGAGCTCGAAACCCCATTTCGTTTTCCACAGAAAAACGTAAACCGCAAAACACATCAAGAGCGCTATAAGAAACGCTATGCTCAACGGCACATCTTTCGGAATAAAAGAAAAGTATTCATTGAGTTGCGGAATGTATGCGGCTTTCCCGATTTCCGCACTTTGCAAAATCGGATCGCCGGGAACTTTGTAGTGATATTGAGTGAAATAACTGCAAAGCGCGATACCGATAAAATTGAGCATGATCGTATTAATAACTTCATGTGAACCAAATCGCGCTTTGAGAATCCCGGGAATCGCGCCCCAAATTCCCCCAACTACAATCGCCGTCAGAATACAAATCGGAACCAGCAAATAAGCGGGAAGACTTATCCAACCATAGGTGACGTCTTTTCCGAATACGTTAACAACAGTTCCGCCGAGCGTGATTCCAACCCAAGCCGTCGCAAACGATGCGACATATAGTTGCCCTTCAGCGCCAATGTTCAGCAGACCGCAACGAAATGCGACCGCAACCGACAGTCCGGTGAAAATCAGAGGCGTCGCGAGGAATAACATGTAACTGAAATCTTTTGTCGAGCCGAATGAATTCGCAATCAATATGCGAAATGTTGAAATGGGATTATCACCGATAAGCAAAACGAGGAGCCCGCAAATCACAAAGGCCGCCACTACCGCAACAAACGGCGAAATAATTTCCCGTAAGATTTTCATTGAATAAATATTTTCGCGAGACTCGTAAACTGAAACTTGCGAGCAATGTAATTTCCCGCTTGAAAGCGCTCGAGCTTTTAATTTCGATTGTAAATATACAGGCGAACCGTTCTTATGTCATCCGTTAACTGCCGCTTGAGTTTACACTTTGATTGAACGCCAAAAAAATTTCCGGTATCAGCATTCCAAGGACTTGACAATAAGACACTCAGGTTTTATTATGGCGTTAGACTAAGCAACGGATGGAAAGCTAACCCGTTGTTTTAGAATATTAAACTTCATTAGATTTAGAGGAGACAGGTTATGAATTTGATGAAATATGATCCGCTTCGCGATTTGCGAGGTTTACAAGATGAAATGAACCGGCTTTTTACCTTGACCTTCCCGCGTGTTTCAACGGACGACACAATGCTTCAGGGAGCGTGGTCACCGAGCGTGGATATTTACGAGGGTAAAGATGAGGTTGTAATTGAAGCCGAACTTCCGGGTCTTAAGAAAGAGAGCGTGGATGTCTCGATCGAGAACAACGTCATTACTCTGAAGGGAGAGCGAAAATTCGAGAAAAAAGATGAACACGATAACTATCATCGTGTTGAGCGAAGTTACGGAGCGTTTACCCGCTCGTTTACGCTTCCGCGAAATGTCGTCGGTGATGAAGCGAAGGCTGAATTCACGAATGGAATCCTACGGGTGACCATACCGAAACGCGAAGAAGAGAAGGCGAGAAAAATTACCATCCTCGGGGAAGATGGTGGTACTAAGTCCGCAAAGGCATAACCCTTTTACGAGTCGCGGAATTCGAGTCGTTGAGTTATTGACAACTTTGATGACTCGGATTCCGCATTCCGCAATTGAAAAATTTTGGAAGTAAGAAAGAAGTATGAGACTTGAGAGATTCACAATCCGCGGTCAGGAAGCGATTCAAACGGCGATAGAAATTGCCGAAAAAAATCAAAACCAACAAGTTGAACCCGAACACCTTCTGATTGCGATGATCGATCAAAAAGAAGGAATCGTAAGACCGGTGCTCGGTAAAATCGGCGCTCAAGCGCAAGTGATTTCTCAAGAGGTTATGGCTGCTCTGGAGAAATTCCCGAAGGTTTCTGGCGGACAACAATTTTTCTCGTCGCGAATCAATACAATTTTCCAAGCCGCGCAAAAAGAAGCCGAATTGATGAAGGATGAATATGTTTCCACCGAACATCTTCTCCTTACCGTCGCCGACGAAAAACTTGGTGATGCCGGAAAAATCTTGCGCGCCAACGGAGTTTCGAAGGCAGATTTGCTCAAGGTTATCGAGCAAATGCGCGGTGGATCCCGGATTACTGACCAGAATGCCGAAGAAAATTTTCAATCGCTTGAAAAATATGCGCTCGATTTAACCGAACGCGCGCGCAAAGGCAAGCTCGATCCGGTAATCGGTCGCGACGACGAAATTCGCCGTACTATTCAGGTGCTTTCGCGGCGCACAAAAAATAATCCGGTTTTGATTGGTGAGCCCGGCGTGGGCAAGACCGCCATCGTTGAAGGACTCGCTCAAAGAATCGTGTCTGGTGATGTTCCCGAGACTCTCAAAAATAAGCGTCTCGTATCGTTGGATCTCGGTTCGATGCTTGCCGGCGCGAAATACCGTGGCGAATTTGAAGATCGTCTGAAGGCCGTATTAAAAGAAATCGAAAATGCGAACGGACAAATAATTCTTTTCATTGATGAGCTTCACACATTGGTTGGTGCCGGTGCGAGCGAGGGCGCCATTGATGCCTCGAATATGTTGAAGCCGGCGCTTGCGCGTGGAATGTTGCGATGCGTGGGCGCGACCACTCTCAACGAATATCAAAAGTACATAGAAAAAGATAAGGCACTCGAACGTAGATTTCAGCAAGTTTATGTTGGCGAACCAAACGTAGAAGACACGATCGCGATTTTGCGTGGACTCAAAGAACGCTACGAAGTTCACCACGGCGTGAGAATAAAAGATTCCGCGATCGTTGCCGCTGCAACCTTGTCGAATCGTTACATTACCGATCGCTTTCTTCCCGATAAGGCTATTGACCTGATTGACGAAGCTGCTTCGCGTTTGCGCATCGAGATTGATTCGCTCCCGCAGGAAATTGATGTACTCGAACGCGAAATCCTGCAGCTCGAAATCGAACGCCAGGCACTATCGCGCGAATCCGACCAAAAATCGAAAGAGCGTCTTAAAGACATCGAACGCCGGATGGCAGATCTGAAAGAGAAATCTTCCGCGATGAAGGCGAAATGGCAATCCGAAAAAGAAGAGATTGAAAAGATGCGCGGCGGAAAAGAGAAACTCGAAGAAGCGAAACTGCAACTCGAGCAAGCGCGCAATTCCGGTGATTTGAATCGCGCCGCAGAGCTTCAATATGGAACGATTCCTACTCTCGAAAAAGAAATCGGCGAAGAACAAAAGCGTCTCAGCGAATTACAAAAAGACGGTGTGATGCTCAAAGAAGAAGTTGACGAGGAAGATGTCGCGCAAGTCGTTGCGAAATGGACTGGAGTTCCCGTGTCAAAAATGCTTGAAGGCGAGATGCAGAAACTTGTCACAATGGAAGACCGCCTGCGGATGCGTGTGATCGGTCAGGACGAAGCATTAACTGCGGTTGCGAATGCGGTTCGCCGTGCGCGCGCAGGACTTCAGGATCCGAACCGTCCCGTCGGCTCTTTCATTTTTCTGGGACCGACGGGAGTTGGTAAAACCGAAACCGCCCGCGCGCTGGCGGAATTTCTGTTCGATGATGAACGCGCCATGGTGCGGCTCGATATGAGCGAATACATGGAAAAACACGCGGTCGCGAGAATGATAGGCGCGCCGCCCGGATATGTTGGTTATGAAGAAGGCGGACAGTTGACTGAAGCGGTTCGGCGGCGTCCTTATAGCGTTGTTTTGTTTGACGAGATCGAAAAGGCACATCCGGATGTGTTTAATGTTTTACTGCAAATTCTCGATGATGGACGCCTGACCGATTCGAAAGGACGCGTTGTCGATTTCAAAAATGCCGTTTTGATAATGACTTCAAATCTCGGTTCGCGGGAAATTCAGGAAGCGGGCACTGATGAAAAAAGCGTACGCGAAACGGTTATTCAGGTTTTGCGCGAACACTTCAAACCGGAATTCTTGAATCGTATTGACGACACCGTAATTTTCCATCAGCTTGGCAAAGGCGAAATTGCGAGAATTATTGAAATTCAGCTCCAGCGGCTGCATGCGATGCTCAATGAACGCGGAATTAAGATCGCGTTGGATGATTCGGCGAAAGAACTTCTCATCGCCGAAGGTTATGATCCGACTTATGGTGCGCGTCCTTTGAAACGCGCGATTCAGACTCTTGTGCAGAATCCCTTGGCGGTGAAAATTCTCGCGGGTGAAATCGGCGACGGACAAATCATCAAGGTGACCACGGAAAACGGACATCTCGTTTTCAAGGCTGAAGCCGCTAGCGCGACGCATTGAGTTTCCATTGCGCTACGATTTCCGGTTGTCGAAAAATACCGATGACCGATTTTATGTGATCGCCCGTTTACACGAAAAGCATTATCATAATTGAATGAGTTTATTTGGTAAGAAAAAAATGATTGAAAAAGATGTAATTATTGACGACGCAGAAACTCGGGAAATTCCCGTCAAAGACAATCGGCGCTTTGATCATGACGGACAACGGATCAAGGTCAATGTGAACGAAAAGACGGAGGAACCATCGGCGCCGATCAAGTCTTCGCGAGAGATTCAGCTTGAAACCGAGTTGAAAAGCGAAATCGAAAGACGCACTGCGGCGGAGACAAAACTTCAGGAAGTGCAGAAGCGCTTCGATGAAGCAAAACTTACATTGGAAAAAGAAACTTCCGAGATGCGCGAAAGATTGCGAAAGACTCTGGCTGATCAGGCGAGACTTCAACAAGCGAATTTTCTCTCAACTTTATTACCGGTTTTTGACAACCTGAAACTTGCGATCGAACATGCCGAGTCGGATGCCTCGCTGGAACATCTTCTCGATGGAGTTAAGGGAACTGCGCGTTCTTTTGAAAATGCCCTGCGCGAAACAGGAGTTGAAATTGTTTCCTCCGTCGGTCAAAAATTCGATCCGGAGATTCATGAAGCCGTAGAAATGATTGAGGTCGATGAGCAGCGCGAAGGCATCGTGACTTCCGAATTTCAGCGCGGATACAAATTCGGAGAAAGATTATTGCGTCCGGCAAAAGTTCAAGTTGGTCGCAAGGCTCAGGGCTAACTATTAAGATTCAATAAACATCCGGTGAAAACCCGCATCAGTATTATCGTGAGACAGCCAATCACGCTTTGAAATTCTTTCGGAATAATAGAAGGTGCGTATTATAATGAAACACTTGGAAGCGCAACCGCGTTTCTAATCTCGGCATCAAAGGTTTGGTTGTTCGCGGTAAAACTTTATGACTGATTTGGAAGCCTACAAAGATAAATTCGGAGAAAGCGGCAAAAGGATTTTGGATGGCGCACTAAGCGAATCCAAAAAGCGCGACCAGAATTTTGTGTCGGTCGAACATCTTCTTCACGCTATTGCGGAAGAGGAAAATGAACTTTTTAATTCGACGATGCACGATCTTTCGGTTGATCCGCGTTCGGTGAGACTCTTACTTGAGAAGCGTCTCGAAAATTCGCGTCAACACACCGGAAAAGGATTCCGCATCGCACCGGAAACTACCGATGTTTTCAAACGCTCAATGGAGCGCGCTCGTTCTCAAGGTCGACGAGAAATTGAGGCTTCGGATATTTTCTACGTGCTCTCGATTGATGACCGAAGCCTGCTTAATGAAATTCTCCAGAAACTGGGGATTGGCTATGAAGAGGTTGCGCAAATGGCGCGATCCCGTGTAAGTGAACGCGAGCAGGAAGACGAACGCGCACGTAAGAAATTCGCGCTTCCTTCTTATCTCAAACACTTCGGCGTTTCGCTCAATAAACTCGCGCGGCAAAACAAGATACCGCCGACGATCGGACGCGAAAGGGAAATCCGTCAGATGATGGAAATTCTCGCGCATCGCGAGCGTTCGAATTCGCCGATGCTTGTTGGCGAACCGGGCGTCGGAAAGACTGCAGTAGTTGAAGGTCTCGCGCGCTTGATCGAGCTCGAGCCGGAAAGCGTTCCTGCGCGTCTGCGCAACTCGCACATCGTTCAGCTCCAGATGGGTGGACTCGTGGCGGGAACTATGTTGCGCGGAATGTTTGAAGAAAGAATTAAAGGCATCATCGATGAAGTAAAAGAGAAAGACAATTTAATTCTTTTCATTGATGAAGCACACACGATAATCGGCGCCGGAGCCGCACTTGGAACAACAAGCGATGCGGCAAATATGTTTAAGTCCGCGCTTGCGCGCGGTGAACTTCGCATAATCGGCGCGACCACTCTGACCGAATACCGAGAGTATATCGCCGAAGATGAAGCACTCGCCAGAAGATTTCGTTTGGTGAAGGTCGACGAGCCTACGCTCGAAGAAACGCGCGAGATTTTGCTTGGGCTTCGTCCGCGACTCGAAAAAAATTATTCCGTAAAAATTTCGGATGAGGCGATTGCAACCGCGCTTGAAATGTCGCCGAAATACATTCGAAATCTCCACCTTCCCGATAAAGCCATCGGTTGGCTCGATACTGCTTCCGTAAAGGTCGAACTGAACGAACCGACTTCATCGGTTGTAAGATCCGAGCACATCATCGATGTAATTTCGCAGGAATCGCGTATCCCGAAAGATATGATTTTTCGCGACACGACCGATCGTTTTTCTTTAATGGAAGCGGAACTTGGAAAGCGTGTGATTGGACAAAAAGAAGCGGTTCGTGCGGTGGCGGAAAGAATGCGCCTTAATAAAGGACCGCTCAAAGAGAATCATTACAAGCCCGATGGCGTTTTACTTTTTCTTGGACCGACGGGTGTCGGAAAGACCGAACTCGCGAAGGCGCTTGCCGAATTTATGTTTGCCGATGAAGAGAAAATGATTCGCATCGATATGAGCGAATATGGCGATGGGACAGTCGGCATCGAAAAGCTCATCGGAATGCCACGCGGAATCGTCGGCAGCGAACGAGGCGGAATACTCACGGAGCAGCTCCGCGAAAATCCTTATACGGTTTTGCTTCTTGATGAAGTTGAAAAGGCTTCGCCTTATCTGATGAATCTTTTCTTACAAGGGTTCGATGAAGGCTGGATGACCGATGGTCGCGGAAAGAGAGTTTATCTCTCGGACGCGATTATAATAATGACCTCAAATCTGGGTTCCGATAGTTTCAAGAAATACGAGAAACCGCTGGGGTTTGGAACGAAATCGCTTGGCGATATTCGCGAGATCAAGAATGAGGTAATGAAAGCTGCGGAACAACGATTCTCGCCGGAGTTTCGAAATCGCATTGACGAAATCGTGGTCTTCTCGCCGCTGACGATGGATGAAGTACGAGAGATCGCAAGGCTTTATCTCAACCAACTTCGCAAATACATGGAGAAGCAAGGAAAGATCGTCGAGGTAACCGAAGAAGCCATAAACTTCTTGACCGAAAAGGGATTTTCTCCTGCCTATGGCGCGCGTTTTCTGAAGCGACACATTGATCAAAAGGTAAAACTTCCGATCACCAATGCATGGAAAACCGGTTCGCGTTTTATTGTAGATGTCGTTGAGGGTGAGATATCGGTAAAGACTGCCGAACAATTTAGTCTGAATTAGTTTTGATTGGCGTCTCGCGGAACTTCCGCGAGTGTGAAGTTCAAAAGCCTGTTCGCAATGTCAGTTTTCTGATTAGCGACAGGCTTTTTGTTTTCAAGTAATATCGTCGAACAACTGCTTGCCAGCCGACTCTCAGATTGACCGAATTTTGACCTGCCGCGATTCAAACTGAATGCATCGAAATTGCGCTGCTTAACCGTTGTCTCCATCTAACCCTTGATTCTAGATCTACTTAGGCGCCTGCTGAAATTCGGCACAGGCGTTGCACCATACGTCCTCGACCGGATTTCGTCCGGAGCATTTGAAACGTACTAGAGGATTTCACATGGACGGCATAAAACAACCCCATTCGTTTTTACGAGTTTTTGCAGCAGGCTTGACGCTTCTGTCATTTTTCCTTCACGCAGTTCCGTCAACAGCGCAGACTCCGCGCAATCAGAGAACTGTTGCTGAAGAAGCTTCCTCAAGAGCCGATTTGAATTCGTCCAAACGGCAGAAGATCGCACCCGATCTGGAAGACGAAACAAACGGATTGCTTTTTGGATTACGAAGCGACGAAGTAAGAAACGTAATAATTCAACTGAATCCTTCCTCATCGATCAATGAAATGTTCGGCAACGAACTCTCGTCCGGAGAAGTAAAACAAATGTTTTCGGTCGAAGCCGCCGAAAACAAGATCAAAGCACGCGATCTTAAGTCGAAACTCCTCGCCTCGAATGGTGAATTCAAAAAATCTTTCAACAACATTGGACTGGTAAGCGCCCGCCTTCCACTTTCGAAAATTCGCGAATTGATGGAAAGTGATGCCGTCGAATACATCAGTCCCGACCGTGAAATGTATATGAGCGGTCACATCGAAAATACTACTGGCGCTTCTTTAGTTCGCAATTTAGTGAGCACAACCACTCCGCTCGATGGACGTGGAATCGGAGTTGCAATTCTCGATACCGGAGTCGATGGAAGCCATTTACTCCTCGGCGCGGCTTCCTCGGAAGGACGTCCGGGTGTAGTTCTCCAAAAGGATTTCTCGTCTACTGATCCTTACGCCAATCCCTATGATTACTACGGACACGGATCGCACGTCGCCACCATGTTGGCGGGACGTTCGTCGAATTCGAGCTACAGAGGAATTGCGCCGAATGTGAAGATCGTAAGCCTCCGCGTTTTAAATGAGAATGGAATTGGACTCGCGAGTAATGTCATCGCGGCGCTCGACTGGTGCATCACAAACAAAACGGCTTATAACATTCGCATTATCAATATAAGTTTGGGAACTCCACCGAAAGATAGTTACCGAAATGATCCGCTTTGTCTCGCAGTGCGTCGCGCGGTTAACGCGGGAATTGTTGTTGTCGCTTCGGCGGGTAATAACGGAAAGGATGCCAACGGTCGCAAACAATTCGGAACAATCAATTCCCCAGGAATCGAACCTTCGGCAATAACCGTCGGCGCGCTGAACACTTTTGGAACAGATTTACGTTCGGACGATGCTGTAGCGTCGTTCAGCTCAAAGGGACCGACCCGCGGTTACCGAACCATCAGCGGCGTTCGTTATTACGATAACCTCGTGAAGCCGGATATTGTTGCGCCGGGCAATAAACTTATCGGCGCGCTCGCTACGCAGCAAGATTCCGTCACGGGTCAATTTACCAATACTTATATCGCACGAACTTATACCAGTTTGGTTACAACTCCGATTTATCAAAATGATCCTTGGTCAAAGATGATGTATTTAAGCGGAACATCGATGGCAGCGCCGGTAGTATCGGGCGCAGTTGCACTGATGTTGCAAGCGAAACCTAATCTGACACCGAATCACGTTAAGGCGATTTTGATGTACTCGGCACAACCGCTTAACGGCGTAAGTACGCTCGAAC
The DNA here is from genome assembly GCA_036824525.1 of Pyrinomonadaceae bacterium. Lineage (GTDB taxonomy): Bacteria > Acidobacteriota > Blastocatellia > Pyrinomonadales > Pyrinomonadaceae > DAITAB01. The sequence continues at coordinate 13,544 of DAITAB010000007.1, read as the reverse complement.
AAGGCGCCGGAAGTTTGAATGTCGATGGGGCGCTTCGCATCACGAAACTCGTGAAATCGAATATTACAAAGACTAACGGAACCGCGATGCTTAGCAGTGCGCTTCCCGTTTCACAGACAAGTACTATTTCCGGTCAATCTATTTATTGGGGTAAAGGCGTTATCACAAACTTCGGTTTTCTTTACGGCGAAGATCTTATGAATAAATGGCAGGGTATGTACGGTTCGGGCGTATTGATTTCGGACTCAACACCATTTTCAGGTTCGCTGATTTCACGTTCGACAACTTTGACGTCCGGAACACTCAGCCTTTACCAAGGCGCAATAAAAAATAACGGTGTTTTGATCGGAGACGGTTCGCTCTTCCTAAGCTCATTCGCAATGGGCAGTTCACCCGCGCCGTTTATGAATTCACAGGGCGTGTTGGTTTCGGATGGCGTATTGATTGGCGATGGCGTTTTGATCGGTGACGGAGTATTGATTGGCGATGGAGTATTAATCGGCGATGGAAATCCCGTGGTCCAACAGACACTTTTAGGCGACAACACAGCAAGTATGCGTCCGGGTCAGTAAATAAATTTCAAAACTTCCCCGTCCCCATTCAAATTTTAAAAGGTCGCGTCTTAAATTCGCGGCCTTTTTTTTATTCTTGTCTGCCTTCTTTTTGGCAAACGCTTCTCAGACTCTCGTGCATCGAAGGCGGCGGTGATAATATTTAGGTCATATTTTTTTACCACCGCGATGACAAAATTTCTTACAATACTTATTCTCTCTCTCATACTTTCAACTTCCGTTTGTGCGCAGACCACGATTGAGGATGCGGAGATAATTCTTAAGCGCGCGATTCAAAAGCTCGGCGGCGAAAAATACCTAAAAGCGACGACGCAAATCGGTCGCGGAAACTTTACCCAATTTTCCGGCGGACGGGCGGAACTCCCCACCAGTTTTATCGACATAATTGTCTTTCCGGACAAGGAGCGCACCGAATTCAAACAGCTCGGGAATAAAACGGTTCAAACCAATGTTGGAACAACCGGATGGCTTTTCGATGGCGCCGCACGGATATTGAAGGATCAGAATAAAGAACAAATCGAGAATTTTCGTCGTGGCATTCGGACTAGTCCGGATAATCTGCTCCGCGGCGAATGGCGAAAAGAAAACGCCAAACTCACCTATCTTGGGCGACGCGAAGCAACACTCGGCAAGCGAAACCACGTCGTGAAGCTAACCTACGCGGATGGTTTCGCGGTGGAGTTTGAGTTCTCTTCAGGCGATGGGCTACCGGCGAAATCCATTTATAAGAGGACCAATACTGATAATGAAGAGGTCACGGAGGAAGATCGCTTCGCTCAATTCGTAGAAGTGCAAAATATTTTTGCTCCTTTTATCATCGACCATTTTCAAAACAGACAGCAAACTTCCCGTATCAATTATCTGACCATCGAATTCAACAAACCGATCTCGGAATCAATCTTCACGAAACCCGCAAACGCAAAAGATCTGAAAAAAGATTTAAAGCTTTGATTCAGCGAATCTACTGGGTATTATTTTGCTTTACGGTAATTAGCCGATCGACATTATCCACCGCAACAATTTGCGATACGCCGTTCGCCCAAATAACTTCTAACTTATCTATTCTTGAAGTTGTTCCCAGTCCAACGTGAACGATTTGCTCGCTCTGCGATGCGTAACCGGCGCCGCTGGTAATGTCGAATCGCTGACGAATTTTTCCTGTCGTCACAAAAACCTTGGAACCGATCGCATCCTTCGGAGTTTTTTGCGAGATGTCTCCTATCAGTTTCAAACGAATCCAGTGATTTTGCGTCTCCGTAACATTTTTGAAAACCGACGGCACCGAATCCATATTGCTGGTAACTACATCCTGGCGACCATCGTTATCAAGATCAACAAGAACCAGACCGCGCGCGCACTGCGCACTTGCGAGTCCGCTTTTCGCCGCAGCGCCCATTCGTTCGAAACGAATTTGTCCCGAAGCATTTCGCGCATTCTTGAAAAGGAGAATTTGCTGAGCGAAACTCGTTCCCCATTGAAACTTATCAACTATCGGATAAACGTGTCCGTTCGCAACGATCACATCGCGCCAGCCATCATTGTCAAAATCTAAAAAACTCGTTCCCCAACCGAGAAAAGGAATAGTCGTTTCGCCAAGCCCGGCCTGAAAAGTAATGTCCGTAAAATTTGCGTCGCCATCGTTGCGGTAAAGCACATTCGAGTCGTCCGAAAAATTTGTGATATGAAAATCGACCCGCCCGTCGTTGTCATAATCGCCAACTGCTACTCCCATTCCCGCTTGTTCCCGTCCGTTTTCGTTTAGCCCGATACCCGATGGATAACCTGACTCCTCAAAAGTTCCGTCTCCTCGATTTATATAAAGCTGTTTTGCGGTTGAATCATTAACTACCAAAAGATCAAGATCTTTGTCATCGTCCACATCAACAAAGACCGACGAAAAACCATAGTAACTTTCCGAATCAGTAACGCCGGTTTTACTGCTTACATCTTCAAAAGTTCCATCGGATTTCTGATGAAATAATGTATCTTTCGCGCCTTTCAAACCGCGCGGTCCGCACATCACCGGTTGACCTCGAAATTGACAAAAATTCCTTCCGAGAATATTTCCCTTGCCGATATCAGCCGGACTTGGTGGCAGATTCTTCAGATCAAATTCAATATAAGCCGGGACGAACAAATCAAGCCGACCATCTTTATCGTAGTCGCCAAAAGAAGCGCCGGTGTGCCAACCTTTTATAGCAACGCCAAGTTTTTCGGCAACGTCGGTAAAAGTTCCGTCGCCGTTATTACGGTAAAGCCGCGACGTTCCGAAATTCGAAACGAACAAATCCGAATCGCCGTCGTTGTCGTAATCACCGACCGCGACTCCCATGCCCCAACGCTCATTTGCGACGCCGGATTTTTCCGTGACATCCTCGAACTTCCAATTGCCTAGATTGCGATAAAGGGCTGAGCGCGGCGCCTTTTCCTTTCCTAGTTCAGCATCGATGGTAGATCCATTAAGAAAATAGACATCCGGTTTTCCGTCGTTATCGTAATCGATGATCGCAGCGGTGCACGCCGTTGTTTCAAGAATATACTCCTTGGACTTCGAGCCTGATACACAGCGAAAATCTTTCATGGCGGTGAGCGAAGTTACATCTTCGAAAATGCGTGGCGCCTTCTCGTCAATGATTCCAACGGTTCGTTTTGACGTGTAAATCTTCGCCTCGCCGGTAGAAACTCCGCCCTGCGGTTCATCTTGCGCAAACGTGCAAATCGAAAGAGCGAGAATGCAGATGTTTATTACAATTAGTTTTTTCATCGTTTTATTTTTGAATTCAATAACGGGAAAGCCCGAAAATTAATTATTGTTCTTTAACTACCAAATATCGATCCGTTTGCGGGTTGTAAATTTTTTGAACCTTACCACTTACCCAACGAATTTCGACCGACTTCACCTTTGCGCTTTCTCCGAGTCCGACGATCACGCGATGATCATTTGCCGAGAGGTAACTACCGGCACTGCTCAAATCGAAAATCTGCCTTCGTGAATTTTCTGAGGTTACAACTATTCGCGCGCCCTCACCGTGCGTTGCCGAAACAGTTCCCCGAAGATCTAACCCAAGCCAGTGATTTTGCGTCCCGTTATTCTTCAAAATCACCGGTGCGCCGTCACTTTGGGCTATCACAACATCGATGTCGCCATCATTATCGAGATCTCCACACGCCATTCCGCGCGCCGAAAAATCCTTTTGAAAAACATCGCCAGCCGCCAACGAAATATTCTGAAATTCTTTGCCGGCATTTCGCATCAAAAGCGGAGTTTGTTTGTATTTCAAGAAAGTTGTTGTTTTCTCGATTGTGTCGAGCACGTGGCTCTGCGCCACGAAAACATCGCGGCGACCATCATTATCCGCATCGATAAATTTTATTCCCCAACCGGCTCCAAGTATGGTGATCTGCGCAACTCCGCTGGTCTGTGTTACGTAATCAAAAACCCAATCGCCCATATTCCGGTAAAGCGGATACGTTTCATTCGAGAGGGCGGTAATGATCACATCTTGCCGACCGTCGCCATCATAATCCGCTACGTCGATTCCCATTCCTGCGAATCTCTTTCCTCGTTCATCAAATGCAACGCCTGCCTGCAGCGCTAACTCCTCAAATGTACCGTCGCCGTTGTTCTTGAATAGCTGTTGTTCGATATTGTCGTTTGCAACGAAAATATCCGTGGCGCCATCATCGTCGAAATCCGCAAACGCAACGCCGAGCGCTTTTCCACGCGATTTCGCGATACCTGACTTAACGCTGGCATCCTCAAAAGTTCCATCGGGTTTTTGATGAAACAAGAGCGAAGTTGATTCCTTGAAATTATCCGGATGGCAATAGGCACGATATCCGGGACGGGAATCCCCGCAAAATATTGAACCCTTCTCAAAATCCCAAACTACGTATCGAGCGACGAAAATATCGAGTCGTCCATCGCGGTCATAATCGAATAAACCGGTCGAGGTCGCCCAACCTTCGACGTTGACTCCGAGTTTTTTCGTTACATCGGAAAAGGTACCGTTTCCATTGTTACGATAAAGGGTCGCGCCGCCAAAACGCGTGACGAACAAATCATCAAATCCATCCTTATCAACATCACCGACAGCAACTCCGAATCCATAACCTTCGCCTTTCACTCCGGCTTTTTCGGTCACGTCTTCGAATGTCCCATCAATTTTTTGTTTATAAAGACGATTCCAAAATTTTGCGTCGGACTTTACCAAAGATCTACCTTTCGGCATTGGATCGAGAATTTCGGCGCCATTGGTGAAGAAAATATCGAGCCTTCCGTCGTTGTCAAAATCGATGAGTCCTACTCCGCCGCTCATCGCTTCGGGAAGATATTTAACCGAAGTCGGCGATGAGTAATGACGAAAACTTATGCCGCTCTGCGAAGTCACGTCAGTAAATGTAACGGGCGACGGAAACTGCGGAGCGGTAGTTGTCGGGCGAACTATTTCTCCGCTCGAGTAGGATTTTCCGGTGACCACCGGTGTCGGCCTAGGAGTTTGCGCAACTGCTGCTACTGCGGCGATCAACATGAGAATTGCCGCACCGGCGAAAATTCCCGCGCCCATTTGTAAATTGGTATTACGTATTCTCATTCCACATTAAGGTCTCAAAGCAATTTCGTTTGTCTGGTCCGAAATAGAAATCCGCAGGCGTTTTGTATTCGCGTCAAACTCAAACTCTGCCGAGGGTTTTCCGTCGATGACTATTGCGGACGGGCGTTTGGCAATTCCAATCGCTTCAATGAAACGCACTTTCTGTCCGGCAAAGCTGCCAACCTTATTAAGACGCAAAATACCCTTCCGGTGTTCGACGCGAATTTCGCAGAAATCAGATTTCCGGTAACGGTAACCATCTCCTTCATCCTGGTAGACAATGGTTGATTCTATTCGTTCCGGCGAAATTCCCGCAATTACATTCAAAGTAATAGGAAAATTCTTCGCCTCATCGGTATATTGAATCGTTGGTTGAGTCGGAATAACCGAACCAACCCTAACGAAAACCGGCAACCGATCAAGCGGTGTTTTAATATTATGCACCTTGCCGCTTTCGAATCGTTCGCCCGTCCACCAGTCCATCCATTCATCGCCTTTCGGAAGATAGATACCGCGCGAAATTTGTCCTTCACGCAGAACCGGAGCGACCAAAATATCTTTCCCGACTAAGAACTCATCATCAATTAAATAAGTTGCGCTGTCATTCGGATACTCATACCAAAGCGGACGCATCACCGGCGCGCCGGTTTTCTCGTGTTGATAAAAAAGCGTATAGAGATATGGCAAAAACTGATAACGCATTTCAATTGTTGCGCGATTTATTTTTTCCCATTCGCTTCCGAATTCCCAAGGCTCCTTATTCTTTGCCGAACCTACCGAATGCCCACGGAAAAACGGCGTTAGCGCAGCCGCCTGCAGCCAACGTGCAAAAAGTTCACCGCTCGGCGTTTCATTGAATCCGCCGACATCCGCACCAACAAATGACACTCCGGAGACACTCAAATTCGCGAGCATCGGAATCGTCAGCGCAAGATGTTCCCACGATGCAACATTGTCACCGGTCCATACTGCCGAGAATCTTTGAATGCCTGCGAAACCGGCGCGCGTTAAAACAAAAGGTCGGGAATCGGGACGCAAATTCCTTAAGCCTTCATAGGAAGCGCGTGCCATTTGCATTCCATACACATTGTGAAATCTCCGATGGTCGTCGGGACTCCCCTCGCCAAAGTGCGGTGTGTCGTAAGGGAAAGTTTTTCGAGGATGATGATAGATATCCGGCTTGTCGGTTTTATCGTCGAGAAAAGCGGCGGGTTCATTCATATCATTCCAAAATCCAGCGATGCCTTCGTCGAGATTTTTTCGGTAAAGCCCGCCGAACCATTCGCGAGCTTTCGGATTTGTGAAATCCGGAAAAGCGCATACTCCGGGCCAGACTTTCGCATGTAGCTCGCTGCCATCCGGATTTTTCACAAATAGGTTTTTTGATTTCCCGTCGGTGTATATCGAATATGAATCGTCAACCTTTATTCCCGGATCAATGATCGAAACTATGCGGAAACCTTCCTCGCGCAAATCACTCAGCATTTGTTTGGGAGCGGGAAATCGCGTTTCGTCCCAGGTAAAAACCCGAAATCCATCCATATAATCGATGTCCAGATAGATCACATCGGCAGGAATTTTCCGTTCACGAAAATTTTTCGCGATTTCGCGTACACGAGAATCGGGAGAATAACTCCAACGCGATTGCTGGTAGCCGAGCGACCAAAGCGGCGGCAGTGGAGTGCGACCCGTCAGATTCGAATAGTCCTCGAGAATTTTCTTTGGTGTGCGATCCTTTCCGCCGGTGAAAACAAAATAATCCAGTTCGCCACCTGATGCTCCAAAGGAATAATTTGCCGGTGAGGTTTTTCCCATGTCGAAAAAAGAACGAAATGTATTGTGAAAAAACAACCCGTAAGCTTTTCCGTCTTTGAGCGCGAAGAAAAACGGAATCGTTTGATAAATCGGATCGAGCCCAACCGGATACGAAAATGTGTCGGTATTCCAATTCGTAATGTACTGACCGTGGCGCGACATTCCCGCAAACGTTTTTTCGCCGAAACCGTAGTAAGTTTCCGTTTCACCGCGGCGAATTTTCGTTGTTCGTATTTCGCCGGTATCGGCATCGAACTCCGAAGTCTTGCGTGATTCATCTTCGACAACAACGTGTCCTTTTTCGTCGAAAATAGCGATCAGTAACGACGACTTTCTAATAACGATTCGCTCGCCAATAGAATTCTTCAAGGAAATCGTGCTCGCAGTCTCGCTAAGTTTTACCAAAGGAATTTTCCGATCTAAATTCTGAATTGCATAAGAATGATTGCGTTCGAATTTTCCGTTCGGGGCGAATCGGATTCTGATGACATGAAGATCGAAGAACTCGATCGAGACTTTTGACCTGCTGGAAGTTTCGATTACAAGACCGTTCGTCATTCGCTCAGTAATCCGGCTGAAACGTCCGAAGGTCTGCCAATTCGCCGAAGCGCTTGAGACCGCGATTGCAATCAGTCCGGATACAAAAAAAACCCGCATCAATTTGATCAGCGGGCTTTTGAATTCCGAGTTGTATTGGGCGAGGAACATCTCTCTATAAAGATCGAACAAAGGTCATTACCGCGGAAATCTGTTCGGTAGTTAGTTTTTTTCCAAAAGCCGGCATTGCGCCATCGCCGCGACTAATTATCCGCGTCATTTTTTTCACGCTGAGTTTCTTTGCGCCGCGCGATGTAAGATCTGCCGCCTCAAGTGTGCGTCCGAGCTTGGTATTACTTTTCCCGTCAGCGCCGTGGCAACGGGCGCAGTTACTGATAAATATTTCGCGCCCGAGGTTTTGCGTCTGCAACTGCGCGGAAGAAGTTTTGCTGCCCAAGAAAAACGACACGGTTAACAGGCACACAAATACAATTACGAAAAACAATTTAAGAAAATACTTCATCAATTTAACCCAAGAAACGACAGATAATTTAATTTCTCCGAATCACTACGGAAAGGCTTCAGATCATGTGTGTGAAACGGGAGGCTCTCATTTCCGATATGCCAATTGGTCTGAAGGAAATTACTTGCAAGCGAAGTAACTTGCGGATCATCTTTCAAATCCTGAAAAATCTTCGCTTCACGTCGCGCATCTTCGCGACGCCCGAGTTTTTGAAAAATTACCATCAGATTATAGTGCGCACCCGTATCTTCCGGATCGATCTTCAAGATTGATTCATAATACGACTGCGCAAGTTCCAACTGACCTTTTCTCTCCTCGGTCGGCACATAATCGCTTTTAATCTTGGCGAGTTCTCCGAGTTGCTGGAGAGTAAGCCGATCGTTCGGATACTTCGCCAGAACTTGTTTGAAATCCGCTTCCGCACTTTCAAGACGACTCCGCACGCGGTTAATTCTTCCGTGCTGAAAAACTGCGCGCAGGTTGTTTACATCAATCTCTAATGCTTTGTTAATGAGCTTCTCGGCTTCCTGCCAACCACCCATTTCCATAAGCGAAAGTGCTTTATTGGTAAGAGCGAAAGCCTTGTATTCATTATTGGCATCAATCACTTCGTCGAAAGCATCCGCCGCTTGCGGAAATTGCCGCTGATCAAGAAGTGCAATTCCATAGTTATTCCACCTTCGCCAATCCGGCATCGCTTTCGGATCAATTGGCTGAGACTTATTTTCTTCACCGATAAGAAATTCGCGTTCCGATTTCGCCATTAAAACGATCGGCAAATCCGTCGAGCTTCCAAGCGAGTAATCACTGAAGACTCGGGTGAAACGTCGGTATTGCAACTTCGCAGTTAGTTTGATCTTTCCGCCAATTCCCGAAGGCAACGTAAATTTGTAACGTGCCAAATCCGATCTTCCCGATGGAATCGCTAGATTTTGCGCAACAACCTTTGTCTGCCAAATATGATGAAGATCGTTGTAAGAGCCGTCTCCTTTTACAAGATACGTCTTGTAGGAATGAGCTTGCTCGTCCAAAAATCCATCGGGCTTCAGGAATCCGGATTTGAAGAGCGGCGCGCCATTTGAATCCGCTACGGTAAATTCAACGTACGCTTCATAGAAATCACGCAGCTCCGGCGGAAAAGAATGTCCAATGTTCTTATTTGTAACTACAACGTCCGCAGTGATCGTATCGCCTTCCTTCAACTTGAAATTTTCGCGATTGACCGGCGCGATCAATTCTTCTTTTTGCTTCCCTTGCTGCTGACGATGAAGCGCAAAAATATCTACTCCCAGTTTATCGTCCTGCAAAAATTTCGTTACGGCTTCAAGCTGCTCGGTATATCCGTAAAAAGTCGGGATCGCCGTATTCGCCGCCGCTACCCGGTGCGAAGCAATCGTCCCGTCGTTTTTTGCCGAAACATCAAAGAATTTTGTCGGCTCCAATTTCATGTGACAGGTATTGCAAGTCTCCTTATTTCGCACGTAAAAAGGGTGCGGCGACTCCTTTGAGAAAGAAGACATTTGCAATTCGTCCGCGACGGCAAATGCTCGCAGGAATTTGTAGTCATTGAGTTCGCGCGGAACTTGCGACTTATGACAGGCGCCGCAAAATTCCGGCTTTTTGATTAGGTCGCGCATCATCGCGCGCTTGTGATCATCTACGTTGTCTAAAATTTCCTGATCTTTCGCTTCCAGAATTTTCGTGCCATCCGCTTTCTGCAAAAGTGCAGGTTCGCCGAATGTGTAGCCGCCGATTCCGCGTCCGTTCACCGACTCGATCGAATGGCAGACGATACACGAGACTCCTTCTTCATCGAACGGGCGATTTTTGAATTGCGGTTTATCGGTGAGCACGCCGCTGAATAGCGCAGCCGGATTATGACAGGATTCGCAATGGCGGGTGAACGCGATATTTTTCTGCGCGATCAAGTCCTGGACGTTTTTTTGATAAAAAGGCTCGCGAAAGGAATTCGCGTGGGCGGATTCCCGCCACTGCGGATGCACGTCCGTATGACACTTTGCGCATCGCTCGGAAGAAATGAATTTCGCCCGATCCATAAATTTTCCGTCGCGGGTTGTGGCGTTGCCCGGCGCGAAGGGTTTGTCTTGTCCAAATCGAAAATCGTAAGTTTCCGATATCCAGTCGTTGTACTCCTCCGGTGAAATCGGTTTGGTTGATCCACTGGAAATAACAACTGCCAGCGCGACGAACACGCAAAATGCGAATGCGACAAAAAGCTTGATCATACGATTGGAAATAACACTAAACATATTTCGAAATTCCAGATTTTATTACCACGATGAGTTTTCGACTATATCTTCAAATTTTATCCGAATCGACCGAATCCCGCAAAAATTCCACACAAATCTCCGGGAAATCGAGACCGCGTGAGTTTCACCTCCAAAGCGCGATGAATGCATCAGCAAGCCGATCGCGCCAGGCAGTCCAATTGTGACCGGTGTTTCCTTCAATATATGTAACTGGAAATCCTTTTCCGCGAAGCATTACATTGACTCTACGAGTATCATCGGCTCCTTCGAATGCGCCATCATCAAAGTAAAAAGCGAGCTTGGCTTTTCCGGCATCGAGCTTTGAGAGTTCCTTAACGACCCGTTCATTATCAATCCACCATGAAACACTCTGTCCTCCAATACGCGAAAACACTTCGGGATATTTCAGACCAACCCAAACGCTTGTGATGCCGCCAAGCGATGCGCCGAGAACTGCGCGTCCTTCGCGATTTCCGATCGTGTTGTATTTCGCATCTATCGCAGGAACAACTTCGGTCGCGAGAAATTTCGCATAATCGTTGTCGGCGAAATACTCTTTCATTCGATCTTTCGGATCAATGAAGACCATAATAAACGGTCGGATCTTTTTGGCGTTGACGAGATTTCGCTGGACGAAAACCGCCGCGGCACTTTTTTGATAACCAGAGCCATCCTGAACATACAGAACCGGCAACTTTTGATTCTGAGCATTCTCGGGAACATATACTTGAACTTCGCGTTCACCGTAAATCTTCGAATTTATCTTCTCGACGTTGATTGCATATTTGGTCTGCCCATCCGCGTTATCCCAAAGGGTCGATTTGTATTCGGGCATCGCGAGAAACGAATTCTCACCGCCAACTCCGTTATCAAGTTTGCTTGGATTCAGCGGATCGGTTATCCATTTTCCGTCCACGACAAGTTTGTATTCAGGTCGCGCGCTGTTCGCGAGGACCATCTGGTAAGCGAAAAGATTCTCGCCGACCTTCTGCATCGGAATTCGCGGATTCCAACTCGAGAAGTCACCGGCGATCAAAACACTTTTTGCCTCGCTGCGATAAAAGAAAATTGCTTTGCCGTCTTCAATCAACGGAGATTCCTTCGCCTTACGGATTTTCTCAATCGCTTCCGACGAAAATTTCTGCGGCTCGGTTCGGTCAGCCGATCGCACTTTCACTCGTTCGAAAGCCGTCGAACCATCAGGCGTCTGAATTCCAACGACAACGATTTCGTCCCCTTCCGGAGCAATTACTTCGATCGGAAACTTTGCGTCTTCGCCGACTCTGATGAAATTAGTTTTGCCGCCATAAGTGTAGGCGATCTTAGTTCCTTTCGGTGCCGCGCGGGTAAAACCGAATTTTTCGCCGGCTTTCACGGGCAAGACAAATTCTTCATCCGTTCCGCCGAAGTCGCTGACCTTCCCGGGAATTCCGTTTTTGACGTATCGGTCATAAACGATATCGGGCGTTTCCAAATTTCTGCCAGCCTGCAAATTCACCGCAAGACGAATAAACTGCGCCATTGACCAGGCAAGCGGAGTTGCCGAACCGGTGCCTTCGCCGAATTTGAGTTCGGGAATGAATTGTCGATCAATATTTTTTGGAGTCTCTTTTCTGTCCCAAATCTGTTCGGGAATCATTAAGCCTTGGTTCGCGAATTTCGCCATTGCATCGAGACGCACTCGCGCTTTCTCAATACACCCATTTTCGCCTTTGCTCACGCTCGGGCTTTTACCTTTCTCCGCGTCACATTGCGACAACTCAAACTGCCCGCGTTCGCCCGAAAGCAAAGCCCAAAGTCTTCCCTTGCCGGAATATTTTCCGTCCCAGTTCCAACGCCGACCGTCTTCCATTTCACCGTAGCCGTCGTTGTTGTAACGGTAAAACGCTTCGCCATTTGGCGTATCGACTTTGATAACTTGATCGACAATTTTCAATGATTTTTGAATCAGCGGATCATCCGGCGATTTGATTCCGAGACGTACAAGTTCCAAAAAACCCGCGTCAACAATTTCGCGTTCGTCGAAAAATCCTGCGCCGTTATTGAGTTCGATTTTCTCACCGGCATCGGGATTTCCGTTTTGCGTGATTCGCACATAATAATTTCCGTCGCCATATTTTCCGTTCGTCGTCGCGGTCCAGCGATCGACGTTTCGCGCCCAGTCGTCGGCAGCGGCGAGGTAAATTACTGCAGAACCTTCATCGCCGTTTTTCGCGGCAATGTCAGCCGCGCAAACCAAGCCTGCGATTTCCGCCGCGATTGTCGAAGGCGAATATCCGCTTTCCTCTTCCCAACGTTCTTGCGGAGTCTTCGGTCCGGTTCTGACAAGAAAATCCGCCGCGCGTTTCACGTGATTTTCGTAAGTCGCTTTGTCATTTTTCCCAAGCTGATAAGCGAGGATTAACGGATACGCGACCTGATCGAGTTGAAGCGAACCCCAAAAAGGTTTGCCGTCGAGAAAAGAATTCTGCGGAAAACTGCCGTCAGGTTTCTGTTGGACATTGAACACAAAATCCAACGCGCGTTCCGCCGCCGCCTTGTCGCCGATTGCCATAAAAGCCGTCGCCACCTGATACAGATCACGCGACCAGACGAGATGATAGCCGCCGATATTATTGACGTTCGCGTTTTCGCCGCCGCCCCACGGCACGGTCAAACTGGCGATATTCGCGCCGCGCACGGTTTTGTCTTCGTGAATCTTGAGCTGCATCGCCGCCATATTAAACTGCGCCTGATATTGCGGCTCGACTTTCGGCAATTTTACTAAATAATCAATCCATTCTTCTTGATATTCTTCTTTAATTTTGGAAAAACCGGTTACTAAAGAATCGGTTACAGCTTTAGTTGCCGCATTTGCGTTTTCTCCGAATCCCAAAGCCATTTCAAATTTAAAGTTTAATTTATCTTTGCTTTGAAATACCGGTGTTATTTTTGCAACTTGAACAATATTTCCATTCTCCGCCCGGCTGTATGAATTTACTATTTTCCCGTTGTTTTTCAGTTGAATCAGTCCGTCATTCTCACCAAGAAAACTATTTGTAGAATCACTGAATTTGCAATAGCGGCAGGTCAATGCCGAAAACTTGTTTCCATCTTTGGACATCAGAGTATTTCCTTCTGTCCAGCCTGTATCTCCCATGCCGCTGTTTGCTAATGAAGGATCATAATAAACATACAACTCGTTGTCAGGGTTTTTTGTTTGGAATTCCACCGAAAAAATCAAAGAATTGTT
>DAITAB010000296.1:0-2734 GCA_036824525.1 Pyrinomonadaceae bacterium | reverse complement strand
CGCCAAACAAAATTTCGTCGCCCTCCGCGTCGAACTGCGCGAGGTCGAGCTTGCTTCTACATTCGGGGCATCTCAAAAATTCCAAAATACGCTTTTGCATCTATTTCATTAAATAAAACGACTAAATCGTCAGCGAAAAGTCTGCGTACAAACATTTACGACGCTGTTACAAACCTAAACGCTTCGACTACTTTCGGGATATTCGCTTCGAGACTAAATTTACTTTGCGCATCTTTCGCGCAACGTTCGGACATTCTATTTCTCAAATCGGAATCGGATATGAGAATGGAAAGGTACTTTGTCCATTCTGCATCGGTACCAGCCAAAAAACCATTTTCGCCATGTTGAATCACCTCCGGATTTGACGCGATCGGGGTACCGACAGGAACAATTCCCAGCGCCATATACTGCGCCGTCTTCATTATGAACTTCTGCCTGTTCCACGGATGATCCGGAAGCGGAACGAGTCCTATTTGAATTCGACGAAGATCTTCAACTTCGGTTTCACGCGACCAAAATTGCGAAGTGTAATTCACATCGGACAATTCGCAATCGTTCGCGCCGATGAAGTGTATATCGCAAATTGCGCGTTGCGAAAGTTTCTGCAGAGGCTTCTCAATAACTTTTAGATTCTTTATTGTAGTTGTGCTTCCACTCCAGCCAACACAGACTCGCTCCTGCGACTGCGAAACCGGTTCATAAGTGAATTTATTCGTATCTACAATGCTCGGAACCTGCCAAACGTCTTTATTGTACTTCAATGCGTAGTCCCGAATATGAGTCGAGTTTGCGATCACCGCTTTGCTGATCTTAATTATCTCTTTCACCTTTCCGAAAAATTTCAGATATGAAAGATATCCATTCGAAGGGCTTTTGTAGGGCAAATACAAAGGATCATCGAGCTGATAAATGATCGGCTTTTTTCGCGCAATGAATCTTTCAAGAAATGCCGGACCCAAAAGCGCTGCTTCACGATAAACAAAAACTGCATCGAATTCATCTAGATTTTTCAATAATCCAATGCGATGTGAATAACAACGCAAAGTCTCGGCAGCTTTCGCAAGTTGGTTGCCGCTCGAATATATGATTTCGCGCAAGCGATTAGTTTCGAATGGAGCGTAAACGATTTCGATTCCGGATTCCGCGAGCGATTCTTCCCACAGCTCAATACTGCCGCGCTGACCAGGCGCATAACCCTTTTGACCAGGTGTCAATGCCAAAACTCTCATTTTTTCTGGCACCAAGCCGTCATAAATATCCCGCCGCCAAATAACTTATCTATTCGGTTAACCAACTGCGCCGCCCTAAACTCAAGTTTTACACGAAGCGTTTGTTGCCCGGTAAAAGCCCATGGGGCGCCACACATTTTCAATTCACGAATCTGAAATTGGGCACGATCCGTTAGTATTCGCAAAGATTTCGGATTGAATCCTTGAACATGATACGGCGGAAAAGTCGGAGCCATCACGACTAGCCAATCGCGGCCCTGAAGTCGCATATAAGCATTACCGAATTTCATATAGAGTCCGTCTTCATTAGGAGCATCGAAATACAACCATCCGCCGGGTTTCAAAACACGGCGAACTTCATGAAGTACCTCCACAGGGTTATAGAGATGTTCGAGGATGCTGCTCATTTGTATGGCATCAAAATAGTCGCTCGGAAAATTCGCCTGCTGGAGCGCAACTGGCTTACCTTGAACTCCGAGTCTTTCTCGTCCGGTTTCAATAAAAGATTTCGAAGGGTCAACACCTTCAAATTCCCAACCCAATTCTTGCGCCGCCCAAATCGTATATCCAACTCCGCAACCTACATCGAGAAAGCGACCCTTTTCCCCAATCTTTCTTTCAAAACTCTTCATCATTTCTAAAGAGTTCTTCTTGAGAAATTCAACATCGCTTCCCAAAAAGTATTCATCCGGCTCCGAATAAAGATCGCCCAAGCCATTTTTCGGAAAAGGCATCGGATTCGGATATTGGTGAGAACATTTCTGACAACGAACGATTTTGGTTTTAACTCCCGCGCCGCTTCGATGCGCTTCACCTCCGCGAAAACCGAGAAATTTCGATTCATTCGCATCACAAACCGGACAATTTATTTCCCGAAATTCAAACATAAATCTAGTTTTTGTTTACGACGAAAGTAAGCATATCGCGATTCCCTAAAACATCGAGGCAACGAATCGCAAAACCTTTGAGATTTCTAACGAGAATATTACCGCGATTCTTATAACGAAAACTTCGCGAAAAAATACTAAATGTTTCCATCCTTTCGATCTTGTATCCGCAACTTTCCAAGAGAAATCGCAGCGATTTCGGAGTGTATCCGTATTTGTGAAAGGGCGCATGCAGCGGAGAGAGCCGGCTCGACCATTTTCTTCCGCGAAGTCGAAAGTAAAAGTCAATGAGTTTGACTGTCATAGAATCTGTGTTTGGAACTTCGATATATATGATGCCATTTTCGCTCAGATAATCGGGAAGTTGCCTCAAGATTTCGCGTGGATTATCGAGATGTTCAAGGACGTGATGCATCGTAATGATGTCGAACCGACTACCCTTCAACTCCTGCATTTCAGACAAAAATCCTTGAAAGATTCTCACGCCAAAATTGATTGCGGCGAACTCGCAAAATCGCGGCGATGGCTCGACTCCAACTGCATCGAAACCATTATTTTTCGCCGCGAAAACAAAGTCTCCTTTGCCGGCTCCAACGTCTAAGAGTTTTCCTTCCGGTT
>DAITAB010000098.1:0-9116 GCA_036824525.1 Pyrinomonadaceae bacterium | reverse complement strand
TCGTTGAGGACTTTGATCCGACGAATGTTATTCATTCGCCGCGTCAGACCTTTCGCGTTCCCAGCGTAATTCGTTTGCGAAGGTACGTTAATGTCCGAAGACGACGACGCGAAACTACGATGAAACGTGCGCGGATTTACATACGCGATCGTTATCGTTGCCAATATTGCGCCGAACATAAACACGCAAGTGAACTCACTCTTGATCACATACTTCCCCGAGCTCAAGGTGGAGAAAGTACTCCTCCGAATCTCGTGACGGCATGTATCAAGTGCAATCAACGAAAAGGAAATCGTACGCCGGAACAAGCCCGCATGCCGCTATTAACATCGCAGAAACTCTTGAGCATCGGGCTCGATCATGTACTTCTCTGTCATTATGCGGAGAGTAAGCCGGAGTGGAGAAAATATCTTTTCCTCGAAGAAGCGATGGAGCAAAGCGTGAAAGTTGCTTAGAGGAATGTAATTACTTGAGTTGGTTCGCCGGTTCACTTCTCATTGGAGAGTTGAACCGGTTTTTGATTGTGTAAAAGAAGCTTGTAATGGTTTTGTCCTGGAGCTTTCAGACGAGGTATTCTCCTAAATGCACTTCCATACAGAAAACGAAATTCGCGATCTTGTTAAAAAGTTCGAAGCGGGCGCAATTGCTCGTGAGGACTGGCATCATCGCGAACATCTCGTCGTTGCGTTAGTTTATTTTCTTGAAACCGAATCCGTCTCCCAAGCCATTGAGAAAATGAGAGCGGGTATCTTGAATTACCTTCGCGCGATAAAAGCTGATCTTGGTGAGGAACATCCTTATCACGAAACTCTAACGGTATTCTGGATCACGGTAATTGCCGGATTTTTGCGAAAGAACAAGAAAATGAATCTGACGGAAAATGTTGACGCTGTTTTGAATCGATTCAGCGACAAGGATTTACCTCTGCAGTTTTATTCCCGTGAATGTCTTTTCTCGGAACTCGCACGCAAGGAATATTTAGAACCTGACCGGCAGCCGTTGTTCATCGACGATTTATAGTCAGTTTGTTATGTGGGTATTAAAGTGGTATTCAATTAATACAACGCGATTACCGGCACAAAGAGAGGCGAGAAAATGAGTAATATCAAGTTTAAATTAATGCTGAAAGAAGTCAGTTTTGAGTATGAGGGTGACCGTGATAGCGGCAGGCAAATTCTCGACTCATTGAGCAAGAATCTCGACACGATTTCCGAGCTTCAAAGCAAAGCGGTTGGAGTAAATACTTTTAGTCGAAACACTCCTAAACAACTTCTTTCCGATGGAAGCAACCAGTCTTTATCGCGGCGCGGACGGAAACCGAAAACGTTGGAGTCGAGTCCATTGGAAGCAACGGGAAAACGTCGTCGTAACCGCCGCAACCGAAGCGGCGTATCCGTCGCACAACACATCGCAAAATTGATCGACGAGAATTATTTTTCTTCCCATCGTTCTCTTGCGGATATAAAATCCGAGCTTGCGAAAAACGGAATCAAGGTCGAACAGCATCAAATTTCATCACCGCTTCTTTATCTAACGAAGCGCGGAATAATGTCGCGCAGCGATGCCACCGGAAAATGGATGTATTTTGCAACCGAGTCTTCCGCAAATTCGCGTCCGATTCGCGTGATAAAGAAAAGTGCTTCGTGAGAAATGCTGAAATTTTACAACTCTTTAACAAATCAGTTAGAAGAATTCCGTCCGTTGGTCAGCAATGAGGTAGGGCTCTATGTCTGCGGACCGACGGTTTGGAGTTTTGCCCACATTGGAAACTTTCGAACGTTCACTTTCGCAGATGTACTCCGCCGATTTTTACGTTACAAAGGATTCCACCTAACCCACGTCATGAACCTCACCGATGTGGATGATCGAATAATTAACGAGGCGAAACTTGAAAAGAAATCGATCGGTGAATTTGTTACACCATTTGTGGAAGCATTTTGGGAAGACTTCGATGCGCTCGGCTGCGAAAGACCCGAACTTGCGCCGCGGGCGACTGATCACATCGATGAAATGATCGCAATCATTGAGAAGCTGCTTGCAAATGGACGGGCATATGAATCTGAAGGTTCGATCTATTTCCGAATCTCGTCACTTCCCGACTACGGCAAACTTTCGAAGATCAACTTCGAGGGAAATATCGCCGGCGCGAGCGGGCGAATAGACTCGGATAAATACGACAAAGAAAACGCAAACGATTTTGCATTGTGGAAATTCGTTGATGAAAGTGAACCGACGGGCTGGGATGCACCGTTTGGAAGAGGACGTCCGGGCTGGCATATCGAATGTTCCGCGATGTCGATGAAATATTTGGGTGAGACTTTTGATATTCACGCCGGCGGTGTGGATCTGAAATTTCCCCACCACGAAAACGAAATCGCTCAGAGTGAGGGCGCCACGGGAAAACCTTTCGCCAAGACCTGGCTCCATAGCGAACACTTAAAGGTCGAAGGCGAGACAATGTCGAAATCGCTTGGTAATTTCTACACTTTTCGCGACCTTCTCGAAAAGGGCTACACTCCCGCCGCCATTCGATATTTACTTTTGTCAGTTCCTTACCACAAACAACTCAACTTCACATTCGAAACGCTCGACGGAGCAGTAACTACGATTGAACGTCTGAGGGATTTTCGCGCGCGTTTGATCGAAATGAAGCTAACAAATGGCGCGGATGAAGAAAATCAAAAATTGATCGCACGTTCGCTTTTAGAATTTGAACATGCGCTTGATGATAACCTCAACACCGCCGCCGCGCTCTCGGTGCTACATGAGTTTGTACGGGCGATTAATACGAAGATCGCTACTGAAGCACTCCTTGATGAAGATCGAAAGTCAGCGCTTGATACCTTGGCTAAAATGGATTTGGTTTTCAACGTCCTTGGCTCTATGCACAAGGAAATTCTCGATCATGAGATTGAAAAGTTGATTAACGAGCGACAAGAAGCCAGGAAAAACCGAAACTTCCAACGCGCAGATGAGATTCGCGATGAGTTGGCGGGAAGAGGAATCATTTTAGAAGACACGAAATCAGGTGTCCGTTGGAAACGCTAAGCGTCGCCTGCGCAACTTTACTCAATTCTAAGTAGTCATATTAGTTGACCGAACGAATGAAAAATCCTTTGCGAAGGAATTCGATTTCCCGTTGATATTATTTTCGAATACCTCCGCAAAGAATGGGGGAAAGCCTCGCCTCAGTTTGGCTTGGTAAATGGTGAGGACATGAAAACATCTGATTTACGAAGTGCCCTCGGACCTCCATTCACCACGGATTTTTGACCTTCGTCTCCCAGCGACTTTTCCGTGATGAAGAAACGCAAAACGCAATCATTATTTCCAGAATTGCAGCCTCAATTGTAGGAAATAATGAAGCTGACTATAGCTTGCCCTTACCTCTGAATTAGGGGTAAAATCCAGCCCAAGAGGTAAGCGGTTGTTTTTCAATGCAGTGAGTTAAGCCCATCCATTGTAAAAATGTCCTGAAGCCACTCTAAAATTTTTATTAGAAATTTTTTTTAAACGAATTTGGTTTTTTAAGTGTTGTTCTGACTGCAGGTTAGTGTTTTTGCCCCGATGAAAATACCATCGACCACTTCATTCCGATTTGAGGATTTTACTCATGAACCCGAAGAGATGCGGCTCCGTTTCGGTGACCAGAATGTCCATCTCACACCTAAAGCCATCGAAGTATTGACGTTTCTCGTCAAAAACCCCTATCGCCTAATTAGGAAAGAAGAATTGATGCGCGCGGTTTGGGGCGATTCCTTTGTAGAGGAGTCTAACTTAAACGTTACAATTTCAATGATACGAAGGAGCCTCGCGAAGTTTTCCGATAAGCAGTACATCGAGACGATTTCGAAGGTTGGTTTTCGCTTCAATGCGGACGTTATTAGCGAGACCACGAGTGAAAATGAGTTCAATGACCAAGAGTCGAATCTTGATGTTTCGCCGCCAATCGCCGAAGTCAAGAGTTTTCATCGATCAAACGGCGAGCAGGTAACTCTGATCGAGTCGGTGGGCGGACCTTATCAGCCGGCAAACAGTGATGCCACGCATGGCACCTCAAAATTTGTCGAAAGGCGAAAACCTGAAGTCATCACACCGCAATTCACTGATTCCCAAGTGCGACGGGCGTTGCTTCCTTCTCGGATTTCAGTTTATGTAGGCATCGGATTACTTGCGGCTGCTGCAATTTTGATCGCCGCGCGGTTAATGAATTTTTCGAGTCCCGAACCGAAAAAGAGCGCGGCGCTGTCCTCATTAACTTCAACCGGAAATGTGGCTGAGATGGCGATCTCACCCGACGGAAAATTTCTCGCCTATGCGCGGATTGAAAAAAATAAGCAAAGTCTCTGGCTAAAGAATACTCGTTCTACGAGCTCGGAAATATTATTGGTAGCACCTACGATGGACGAATTTCGAGGAGTGCGTTTCACGCCCGATGGCGCAAAGATCTACTACAACTTGAAGCCAAAAAATGACTCGATAACGGATTTGTACGCGACAGCAGTTCTAGGTGGTTCACCAAGACTGATTGCCCGCGATGTCGATAGCCCAGTGGCAATCTCCCCGGACGGCAAATCGTTCGCGTTCATGAGACGAAATATTAAATCGGGAGTAACCGCGCTTTTTATTGCATCCGCAGATGGAACGGAGATGCGCGAAATTGCGGCGCGCACTTCGCCGCAGAGTTTCATGTTGAAACCTTTGGACTGGTCTCCGGATGGAAAGAAGTTGTTGTGCGTCGGGACGGATCAAACTTTTGAGCGCAAACGGCGGCTGATTGAAATTCAAGTGGTCGATGGTCGAGAGAAGCTGATTGGCGATCAAGTCTGGGATACGTTTGATTCGGTCGCTTGGGCGGGCGATGGAAGCGGGATTTATTTTTCCGCGTCAGACGTTGAAACTCCTTTACGAACCCAATTGTGGTACAAACCTTATCCGGATGGAAACGCCAAGCAGATTTCCACTGACCTTTACGACTACTCAACCATTAGCGTTGCGAAGGAAACGGGCGACATCGTGGCGCTTCATTCAAACGAGGAATCGAGTGTTTGGATTTGGACTCCCGATAATAAAAAAGACCCGAAACGAGTCAACGTCAATCCGACTGTCGGACAACACGGCATTGCAATAACGAAAAATGACCGATTGGTTTTCACCGATGGTCTCAATGGAATTAACAGTTTGCATATTTCTGATTTTGATGCGTCGCATAACTCAGAAGTGACTGCACCGAGCAAATCAATTTATCGTTTTCCGCGAGTTACAACAGACGGCGAAACGATTGTTTATGTTTCAGCCCAGACCGGAATCAAAAATATTTGGAGAATGAAAGCTGATGGCGGTGAGGCGGTGCGACTTACAAGCGGAACAAACGACGAAGAGTTTCCTTCACTGTCGCCCGACGACAAATGGGTTTATTACAATACGGTTTCGAATGGACAAACTTCGATTTGGAAAGTCGCTATGGATGGCGGTGAGGCGACTCAGGTAACCGACGCGATTTCGCTTCGCCCACAAATTTCGCCCGATGGTTCGAAAATCGCTTGTTATTATCGCGAGGCTCCTAAAGCTCCATGGCAACTGGGAATAATCTCGGTCAGTGGAGGTGAAGTCGAAAAAACCGTTACTCTTCCAGTAAGCGTTCGCCTTAACTCGCCATTTCAGTGGGCGAAGGACGGAAAAGCACTGATCGTGGTTGATAAGTCGAGCGGAATAGAAAATCTTTCGCGCCTGGAAATCGCCTCCGGTGAGCTTACGCCGATAACCTCTTTCACTGACGAACTACTTCCCATCATTTATTCTTTCGATTTCCGTCGCGATAAGGAACTCTACGTAATAACCCGCGGTCGCGAAGCGCGCAATGTCGTTAGTCTTTCCACAAATTAAATTCCTTACAACTCAATTCCGTCGCACAGTTTTCCGAAGGCTGAAGTGTAACTCAATTCGGTTTGAGCAAATGAATGTTCAGACAATGAGAAAATGTTGCAGCGCTCGATTGGTTTTGAATAAATGTGGAGACTTACCGATCGCTCATTCGATCGGTTCGAGACACGGTGAATTGGCTCATCGCGGTCAACTTGGGCGGGATGCTCGGGAGATAATTGAAAGGTATCCGCAGCAATTAATTGGCAGTATCTTCGCGACATATCATGCTCAATCGCGCGGAAATTCTCGATTGTCAGCGAACCAATCGGCACGCTCATCCAACAATTTTGATTTGAATGATCGTGAATTTGCGATATCTGTCCCGGAAACCAACAGAGCGTCATAATTTCAAAAGTTTCATCTTTATAAATCAGATTTCTGGTATAAAACTTTTCCGAAAAGTGCAGAAACGGTTGAAGTGTTTCCGGCTCCAACGGATTATCAGCGAGGAATTCGAGCACGTTATGCGATACCAATTCGCGCATCTTCAAGACGCAGAGTCGTTCTATAAATTCTTCGATACTTACACTCATCACATTTCAATTTTCACGGGTTTTGAATCAATTCTGTTACAAGACACTAGTAATATTTGATTTGAAAAACTAAATCGCTCGCTGTCAAAAGATTAGTCCCACACTCCATGCCGACAAAACCCCATAAATTACATTTGTCTCAGTCAATCGAGATGTGATAGGCTTCCAGCGAATTAAGTCCGTAGACGTTACGGATTGTGGCTCCCGCCAAAAGTGGTTTGCAAAACTGCGATCACACATCAAATTACAATAAACATACAAACGCTGGCTAGTAAATTTAGGAAAGAACCATTTCATTTCTTCGAGGTGTTTAAGTTAATGAGCAAAGAAAATTCAGTTTCGTTTCGGGCAATAGTTTTAGTAATCTCTCTCGCACTCTTATTTCCGGTTGTTGGTCTTTTAAGAGTCAAGGCTTCCGGCACAATTACCGGTCGTGTCTTTCAGGACTTTAACGGTAATGGCTTATACGACACAACTGCGACCTTAGCGAATGCCGGTACAGGTGGAACGGGAAACATAGCGCTTCCTGTCGACGTTGGTATTGCCGCTGTCACCGTCTCGGCATACGATTCCGCCGGCGCATTCCAAGGAAGTACCACTACAGCCGCTAACGGAACCTATAGCCTCGGAGCGCTCGGAACCGGACCATATCGAATCGAATTTACGTCAATACCGACTGGTTTTTCTCCTTCGGCTCGAAGTGTGGATTCCGTTGCGCCAGGCGGAACGGCGACTAATAGCGGTTCGACGGTTCAGTTCGTTCCGGATGGTGTTTCGACGAATGTCAACCTCGCGTTAAATCAGCCTACCGATTATTGCCAAAACAATCCGGAAGTCGCCGCGTCAATGTATGTTCCCGGTGACAACATTACCGGAACTAACAACGGACTTCCCGCGCTTCAGAGTTTTCCATACTCCGCCGGAAGCGCCGATTTGTCTACTGGTGGTGCTGTCGCCCAATTCGATCTTCCGCTCGCGAATCCGTTTGATGTTGCTGCGAACCAAGTTGGAACGACTCTCGGACTCGCTTATGGGCGACAAACGCGTTTGCTTTACGCGGGAGCTTACTTCAAACGCCACGCAGGTTTTGGACCTGGCGGTCCGAATGCAATCTACAGATTAAGTCGCACCGGCACCGGCTCTGTCGCAGGCACTATCACGGTTCCGGGAACGGCAACCAATCAGCACGACACGACGAACTACAACCGCGATAATTGTCCGGGTTGCGGAAATACCGTGTCTTATGTGGGCTGGGACTCCGTCGGTAAATCCTCTTTGGGAGGAGTTGCGATCTCCGATGACGAAACCAAACTCTACACTTGGAATTTGGCGAATCGCACACTTTATTCTCTTAATCCTTCGACCGGTGTACAGATCGCGAGTCAGGCTTCGCTACCTGCATTGCCCTTGACCTCTGGAAACTGCCCGGCGGGCGACATCCGTCCTTTTGCATTGGAGTTCTACGAAGGAACACTTTATTCCGGATTCGTATGCAGCGCGGAATCATCTGCTACCGTCGATGTTGATACGAATGGCGGAGCCTATGTTTACGGCGAGTGGTTTCGCGACGACAATCTCAACAACGTTCGCGACGTCGGCGAACCCTATTGGGACGTGAATGGAAGCGGCACATATAATGCCGGCGAAGCATTTACGGATAATGACGGAAACGGAATTTACAATCTCGGCGATGCGCGAAATTTGCGTGCCTACGTCTTTGCCGTCGATCCGACTACGCTTGCGTTTACTCCAACCCCGATCGTGAATATTCCGTTGAACTACCGAAGAAGCTTTGTAAACGACATGGCCGGCGGAACCGCGACTTGGTTCCCATGGACTCCGACCTATCGCAATACTTCTGACCGTCCACAGCAACCTTCCTATCCGCAGCCGATGCTGACCGATATTGCTTTTGACGGACCAAATCTTGTACTTGGTCTTCGCGACCGGATCGGTGATCAGGTTGGTAACAACGCAAACTCAAATCCCGCTGATGCTAACCTTGCAAACCTTTATTTGACCTATCCCGGAGGCGATACCCTGCGAGTTTGTTCGGTTGCGGGAGTTCTTACTCTAGAGTCCAACGGACGTTGTAATTCTTTGGGTACGGCACCGCAAAACACGAATATGGGTCCCGGTCGCGCAGAATATTATTTCGGTGATTCTTATACCCGAACCGGTACTTTGATTTCGCCGGCCACGACGATTTTGGGTAAAGGAAGTAACCACGACGAAATAACCTTGGGCGGAGTTGAACAGCTTCCCGGTGCGCCCGATGTGATGGCTACAATTCTCGATCCGATACCGGAAATTGTCGGCGCATATTCGGATGGCGGTATTCGTTGGTTGAACAATTCAACCGGCGATGTAACGAAGGCATTCCGCCAATACGATGGCGCGGCAGGCGGAACCACTTTCGGAAAGAGCGCCGGTGTCGGCGGCTCGATCAAGGTAATGTGCGATCCGGCACCCCTCGAACTCGGAAATCGCGTGTGGATGGATACCGATGGCGATGGCGTTCAGGATCCGGGTGAAATGGCAATCGCAGGCGTAACCGTTCGTCTCTATAACGCAAGCAACACATTGATCGCGACCGCCGTGACTGATGCAAATGGTGAATATTATTATAATGATGACTTTATGTTCTCAACGGATGTA
>DAITAB010000295.1:0-2754 GCA_036824525.1 Pyrinomonadaceae bacterium | reverse complement strand
AGGCAATCACGGCGACCAACCCTTCCAGCAGCATCCCACCGTAACCGATGACGCGCGTATCCGACTCCTTGGCGATTTGTTTGGAGGTCGTACCGGAGCTGACGATCCCATGGAAGCCGGAGCAGGCGCCGCAGGCAATCGTCACAAAAAGAAAAGGAAAAAGCGTGCCCGTCATACCGCCGATGTCGAATGATTTGAAAGCCGGCTGCTGAATTTCGTAGCCACCAAAAAAAACGCCGAGAATTCCGACGGCGATCGCCGAATACAGAACGAATCCACCGAGATATCCGCGAGGTTGAAGCAACGCCCAGACCGGAACAACCGAAGCGATGCAGCAATAAAGAAGAATCAGCACAGCCCAGGTTGTTTGTTCGAAAACTAAAACGGTAGAAAATTTTGTTCCAAGAAAGGCGAGGGCGAAAGTTGCCGGTACAAAAATTATCGTGGCAAGCCAGAGCGGCGGTCGCAAAAATCTTTCAACCAATCCAAGCAAAATCGAAAGTCCCAAATACATCACGCTGGCGATCGCCACCGCGCCGCCGGGATTGAATGCAGTTTCACCTACGAGAGATTCATCGCCGGAGACGAAAGTGCCGGCGGTGATATCCGTAAAAGCGACCAGAACATAAATCAACGCAATCCAAATGAACGCCATCATCGCGCGTCCGGCGGCGGTTCCGAGTTTGTCGCGAGTGATTTCAGCGATCGAATCCGCACCGTGTCTTACCGAAGAGGTCAGCGCCGAGAAATCGTGTACTGCGCCGATCAACACTACGCCAAACGCGATCCACAAAAGACAGGGAAGCCAGCCGAACGATTGACACGCGATGATCGGTCCGGCGATCGGACCGGCGGCGGCGATGGCGGAAAAGTGTTGACCGAAAAGATAGAAAGGCTGCGTCGGAACAAAATCTTCGCCGTCGTTGATTTTGTTTGCAGGTGTTATGCGTGAGTTGTCGAGTTTGAATTGCTTCGCGATCCAGCTGCCATAGGAAAAATAACCAAACGTCAACCAGAAAAGAAAAATTATCGCGAGGAGTGTAAGCATAGTTATGGCAAATCAGGTTCTCCTGAAGCCCGCCACCAAAATTTTGACCAAGTGCTTTGACGGAATAACTGTAAACCTACGTTTTTGTTTTTGCCGGAGACGAGATTTTGTCACTCAATAGCTGCGCCTTATCAGGATCAAGAGGCGTTAATTTTTGGAGCTGTTCCTTAGCTTTCAATTCATAGCCATTGGCGGACACCGTCTTTTGCGTACTACGTGCTTGGTCACGCAAATCGATATAGGTGAGACCGAGTTCATAAATCGCGTCAGCATAATTGGGCGAAAGTCGTATCGATTCATTGCAGGATGTTAAAGCTTCAGCGAATCGCTTGAGGATACGCAGGTTCATGCAGAGATCCATATGATATTTGGCGCTATCCGGTTTTCGCTTCACTGCCTCTCTTGCGTATTTCTCCGCTTCGACGTAATTTTTTGCGCGATTGTAAGCAACGCTCAATTCCGCATATCCTTCCGCGCCGTCCGGTTTAAGTTTAAGCGCCGCTTGGTAAGCTGCGATTGCATCCGTCAAACGATTTTCATAATCAAGCGAATTACCAAGATAGACCCAAGCATCGTAGTAATCCGGTTTCAGACGCACCGCTTCCTGAAAAGGAAGAATCGCATCTTTGTAGTTCTTGAGTGCGTAATACGATTGTCCGATGAAATACTGCACACCCGCATGCCCGGGTTGGATTCTGGCAGATTCCTTGTAGGACACGATCGCATCGGCGTATTGTTTGGTGGTGTATAGAGTATCGCCTAAGAGAATTCGCGCAGAAGCCTCGTTAGGTTTTAGTCGTATGGCTTCTCGTGCTTCGGACATTGCCTCGCCATATCGATCGATTGCGTAAAGCGCTAACCCGAGACGGTAATGCGAATTAGCATCTTGGGGATCAAGTTGAATTGCGCGTCGTAGTGACTTTTCTGCCTCCGCATAATTCCTGGCAGCGTGGTAAGCGATTCCAAGTTCTTTGTGCGCGAAAGCGTTGTTTGGTTCTAAACGAATCGCCGATTGATAAGCGTTTACCGCATCGCTGAATTTGCCGGAATCGTCGTATGCATTTCCGAGAAAAACCCAGCCGTTATAATAATCCGGCTTTAGTCGGACAGCTTCCTTGAACGGAACAATTGCATCGGTGCTGCGATTGAGGTTGTAGTACGACAAACCGAGATTGTAAAAGCCCATCGGTTCGGTCGGAACAAGTTGCGTATAGCGCGCAAATCCATCCGCGGCGGCTTGGTAATTCTTAGCCGCATAATCTTCTCTCGCTTTATCGAAAATCTGCGTGGCAGTCTGAGCAAAACCGGAAACGCCAAGAACTAAAATCAGCAATATCAAAGGGGTAATTTTCTTTTTCATTTTCAAACTCCGGACGAGAATTTACTTGTCAGAAACTGCTGACATAATACTCGCCTCTCGGCGGAAATAAAAGCGATCTCTTTGAACGGTTTTGATTAGCGACGGCGCGCCTCGAAAGTGTTATAAAGATTGGAATATGTCGGAAAAATCTCTGCAAGAAATTCACGCGCCGGAAAGTATCTGCTTTGGTTGCGGCGTAAAAAATGAAAAAGGTTTACACGTAAGAAGTTTTCCGGAGAATGGCGAAGTGGTTGCCGAATGGAAGGCGGAATCGCATCACGAAGCATTTCCCGGAATGCTCAACGGCGGCATCATCGGCGCATTGCTCGACTGTCATTCGAATTGG
>DAITAB010000294.1:0-2754 GCA_036824525.1 Pyrinomonadaceae bacterium | reverse complement strand
AGGCGATGTGTTTCGCCTTTCTGCGCACTCGCGCGAACTTCGCGGAGACGAAAAGCTTTTGTTTGAGCGTCTGGCGAAAATTTTTCGCGAGGCAAAATTTGAAGTTCCGACTCTTGATACTGCGCTTGAAGAATCTATTCGCGGAACAAAACTCCGAAAAGATCAGGCGCGTAAGGTTTTCCAATTTTTCCTTGATTCAAACGAAATCGTAAAAGTGACCGACGATTTTTTCTTTTTGCGTGAGACGATGGATTTATTGAGAACAAAAGTGAAGAGTCTTGGTGTCGGCACGGAAATCGACGTCCCGAAATTTAAGGAGCTCGCAGGAGTTTCACGAAAATACGCAATTCCGTTAATCGAGTATTTTGATCGCGAACGCGTAACGCGCCGCGTCGGCGATAAGCGTGTGATACTTTGATGATTTTATTATCCATACTCGCATTCATTTTCGCCGCGCTCACGATTTTCTTTGAGTATCGCGATAAACGATTGGTTTATCTTTTCAAACCGCTGACGATGATTTGCCTCATCGCGATCGCGTTTTTTTTTGGCGAAGCTAACGGACTTTATTTCTGGTTGGTATTTGTAGGCTTAATCTTCTCGTTTGTCGGCGATGTGTTTCTGGTCGAACCCGAAAAACATTTCATTTATGGACTGGCGTTTTTTCTGGTCGCGCAAATTCTTTACGCTGTTGCGTTTGGATTCTCGGCGCAGGGAAAATTCGCGCCGTTAGCCTTGTTTGCATATGCATTTGGAATTGCGATGCCGATGTTGATTTTCAGAGGCGTTCAAAAAGAGCTGAAAATTCCCGTCGCGATT
This sequence comes from Pyrinomonadaceae bacterium, assembly GCA_036824525.1. Taxonomy (GTDB): domain Bacteria; phylum Acidobacteriota; class Blastocatellia; order Pyrinomonadales; family Pyrinomonadaceae; genus DAITAB01. The sequence continues at coordinate 1,935 of DAITAB010000294.1, read as the reverse complement.
TATGCATTTGCGATTGCCACCATGCTTTTTCTCGCCTGGAATTTTTGGCTTACGCAACAAACTTCCAATGCGGTTTTAGCTCTTCTCGGCGCGATTCTATTTGCGATTTCCGATTCGCTTCTGGCGCTCGATAAATTCCGAATGGCGATTCCTTACGCCAAAGTTCCCGTGCTCATAACGTATTTTCTTGCTCAATGGCTAATCGCGCGATCTGTGTAATCGAAAGTAAACAGCGCCCTTGGGAGATACTTTTCTCTATTGATAAGATGAACTCAATTATTCTCCACAAAAGAATTAAAAGGACATGCAGGTAAACATTATGAAACGAAATTCCATTCTCTTCGCAGTAATTTTCTTGTCTGTTTCTTTCGCTCAGGCGCAGGAAAAGCTTCTTTCCATCGACAATATTTTTGATCCGCAAAAACGCGTGCGATTCGGCGGCTCACCGACTCTGGTTCAATGGTCTAAAGACAACGTCTCATTCCTTCAGCCGAAACCTTCGGCGAACGGTTTGCAGATCGTGAAGGTCAACGCCCAAACCGGCGCCGAAAGTTTGCTTTATGACAGCGCAAAAATCATTTCAGGTTTGACGACGCTAAACGTCTCTTCCGAAAACGCCCGCGAAGCGGCAAACAATCCGCCGACGATGAACGCAACTGAAACCACATCGATTATTTCCGCGGCTAACGATATTTTTCTTTTCAATTTTGCGCCCGGAAAAGTTACGCGACTTACAAACAACAAAGACGAAGAACTCGAAGCGGATTTTTCACCCGATGGAAAAATGGTGAGTTTTGTCCGCGGAATGAATTTGTTTGTGGTGGATATTGCGACACTCCGCGAGAAGCAGCTCACCTTCGATGGCAACGAAAAGATTCTCAATGGATATCTCGATTGGGTTTATGAAGAAGAACTTTACGGGCGCGGAAACAAGCGCGGTTATTGGTGGTCACCCGATTCGAAAACGATCGCGTTTTTGCGTCTTGATGAAACGAATGTTCCCCGTTTTGCGGTAGTGGATCACATACCAACCGATCAAAAAGTAGAAGACACGCTTTATCCGCAGGCGGGCGATCCAAATCCGATTGTGAGACTCGGCGTAGTCAACGTAAGCGTTTCCGCACAACCGATCGGTATCGGAAGAATTCGGCTTCCGAATGTTATCGCACGCAGACTTCCGCCGGTTGCAATTCCGGGTCCGGCAAAATTCGTGGAGCTTTCGAACTACAAACCGGAAGATTTATTGATAGCGCGAGTAGCCTGGTCGCCGGACGGTAACGCGGTTTTATATCAGGCGCAAAATCGCGAACAGACTTTCCTTGATCTCAATGCATATTCACTTGCGACCGGAAAAGTAACGAACCAGATTCGCGAAACTTCTCAAACCTGGGTCGAGGTGATTGATAATCCGGCGTTTTTGAAAAACGGAACTGCCGTTTGGCAATCGGGTCGCAGCGGCTTTCGTCATCTTTATCTTTATGGCAACGATGGAAAACTTCTCCGACAAATCACTAATGGAAAATGGGAAGTGCGAAATTTTTACGGCGTAGATGAAACAAGTGGTTTTGCATATTTCAGCGCCGCCGGCGAAGACGGAAATTGGATCGCCGAACAAATTTATCGCGTCAGACTCGATGGAACCGGACTGACCAAACTTACAAACGCGGCCGGGAATCACACTGCGAATTTCAACTCCTCGTTTACGCATTTCGTTGATGGTTGGAGCGACATCAATACGCCGCCGCAAACTCGTCTTCATAAATCAGACGGCTCGCTCGTTCGCACAATAAACGAAAACAGAGTCGATGCGCTCGCGCAATACAAACTCGGCAAGCCGGAATTTATGCGTGTGAAAACGCGCGATGGATTCGAGATGGAAGCGATGATGATCAAGCCGCCGGATTTTGACCCGACGAAAAAATATCCGGTTTTTGC
>DAITAB010000097.1:0-9154 GCA_036824525.1 Pyrinomonadaceae bacterium | reverse complement strand
AAAGCAATTTGAACCACGAGCGTTTGTTCATTTGTGGAAAATAAATCCCGCGAAAGAAAAGGCGCGCGACCAAATGACCTATTCGAATTTGAATCGGCGTTCCGGCGATCGCCTCAATCGCTTCGGCGTTGCGTTCCGGACTGTAAGACCTTGCCCAGGCGCTGAAGGTTTCGTTTTTAGCTTCTTCAATCGTCATCTTAAGGGGATTATGAGCCATGACAAACGGCGCGAAATCGAGCCAATGTTTCGGACGCTGAAGTCTTCCGGATTTTTCGAGTCGAGCATAAAGCGGAGTAGCAGGAAACGGTGTGAGCTGACCAAAAACCGGCAAGCCGGGCGACCAATTTTCGATTTCAGTTATGGTTCTTTTCGCCACTCCGACCGTATCGTTATCCATGCCAAAAATGAACGAGGTAATAGCGTAAATATTTCTACGCGCTAAACCATCGAGCACGTCTTTGTAGTTCGCAGGCTTGGAAAAATTCTTGTTTACGTCGGCCATATTCGCTGGATCGATCGATTCCATTCCGATGAAAATCCACTTCCCGCCGGCTTCGGCAATCAGGTCAACCAGTTCTTCATCGCCGAGAAGATTCGCGCTGATCTGTGCGACCCATGGGAGCTGAGCATCGGCAGCAATGATGTCGCGAAGAAGTGACTTCAAACGTTTTTTGTTTATCGCGAGATTATCGTCGATAAAGAAAACCGCGACCTGCCCTTTTTCTTTTCGCGCGCGATTCTTCAAACGAAGAAGTTCTTCAATAACGCTTTCATTCGTGCGAAATCGAATCGAATCTCCGAAAAATCCGGTTACCGTGCAGAATTCGCAGCCATAAGGACAGCCTCTTCCGGTTTCGATCGGCACGACGAAAAACTTTCCCCAGCCTTCGCCGCATTTCGAAAGAAAATTTTTAAGCATTTTCGGCACTAGGCTGAACTGTTCGAGATCAAGCGTTTCCCACGGTATATGCGGATATGGCTGCAAAGATGGCTTTACGTCATTACCTTTTTCATCGCGTTTGGGTTGATAGATTTCTTTTAGTTCGCCACTCGCCGCATCAGTTACGATGTCTGCCCAAACTTCGTCCGCTTCGCCGAGCGCAACGGCATCGGCATGTCTCGGTCCGCCGTCTTTACCGAGTGCCTCATCCGGACATTCCGTTACGTGTGGACCACCCATCACAACTTTTATTCCCGCTGCGCGCAGAGAATCCGCTACCTTGTAGGCACGAGCGACCATTCTCGTCATTGATCCGATTCCAACTAATCCGACGTTCTCTTCGCGACAAAACTCAACCAGCTCTTCTCGAGTCATCGCCTTGGCATTTCCATCGATCAAAACAACTTCGTGACCTTCCGGCGTCAATGATTGCAAAAGGAACATCCAAAGATGCGGCATGAAGTTTCGGGTCACGCCATTGTCCGGGTTGTAGAGTAAAATTTTCATAAAGAAACACCAGACCGAAAAATCAATAGACCTTCGGAATATTCAGGAACTCCGCTTTTCGCATTTTTGTTAAAAAATAAAAGATACTGGCAGGTATTTTCGCATTCTTAAGACAATTTACCTACAACGAATCGCTTTGCTGATGAAAAGATTCACAAACGCCACTTATGAGTGCCGAAATTCTCAACCAAGAACCTATGCGCTGTTACTTAAGTATTGCTCCTTTAACAACCCGAAAAAACAAACTGTCAGGTAAAAATCTTCGCGCCGTAAGAAGACCTTTTGTATTTACGGCGTAACGCATTCTTTTCGTTCCGTCGGTTACGGCTCGATAAATCGTCTCGGCAACAATCCTTCCATCGGGTGCGTCGGCTCCGGCTTTTTGCATGCCCGACATCGCCATATTAATAAACGAATCATAAACAGTCAGTCCGGTTTTGCGCGTCAAATCTTGCGAGCGGTCATAGAAATCAGTTTTGATCGGTCCCGGCTCGATGATTTTTATTCGGATATTAAATTCTTCAAGCTCGTATTGCAGACTTTCACTGAAGCCTTCGACTGCCCATTTGGTGGAATTATAGAGACTGTAAAGCGGGAAGGTCACGCGCCCGCCGACCGATGCGACATTTACGATAGTGCCTCGTTTTTGATCACGAAAATACGGAAGAATTTCGCGGCAAACATTCATCAGCCCGAATACATTTGTCTGAAACTGTTTTTCGATCTGTTCAGGCGTTGCCGCTTCAAATGCTCCAACGAGCCCGTATCCCGCGTTGTTTACAATGGCATCGATGCGTCCAAACTTTTCGATGGTTTGTTTTATCGCGGAGCGAATCGACTCGATATCCGTCACATCGAGACGAATACATTCGAGGTCGGCGATTTCGCGTAGGTCTTCAGCTTTCTCAGGCGAGCGCATCGTCGCTGCTACATTCCAATTCTTCGTCTGAAATAGTTTTGCGGTTTCTTTTCCGATTCCGGAAGAAGCGCCCGTGATTAAGATTGTCTTATTCATATTGCTCGATAGTAACCGCGGTGACCGCAATGGTAAAATTTCCCCATGAAATTCCTTCACATTTCAGATATTCATCTTGGTTGCACGCGCTATCAGCTCGCTGAAAGCCCCGGAGATTTCTTTCAAGCATTCAATGATGTAATCGAGAAGTTTGCGATCGCCGAGCGGGTTGATTTCGTATTGATCGGCGGAGATTTTTTTCACAAAAGAAATATCGATCCCGAGGCGATGAATCATGCTGTTATTGTGTTGCAAAAACTGAGATCAAGCGCGATTCCGTGTGTCGCGATCGAGGGCAATCATGATCAACATGCAAAAGATTTGAGTCATAGCTGGCTGCGTTCACTTTCGGATTGGGGATTGTTGAACCTCTTAGAGCCGACGGTTGAGAAAGGAAAATTGGGCTTTTCTAAATGGAATGAAGAAAAGCATCGCGGATCATTCATTGACGTTGGACGCGCAAGGATCTTCGGTTCGCACTGGTTTGGCGCCTCGGCAAATTGGGCAATTCCGATGTTGACTGAGTTGATTCAGAAGAATCGACGAGAGAAAGCGTTTCATATTTTGTTATTGCATACGGATGTCGAGGGACATCAGACTCATCCGCTTCCGGCGCTTTCGCTTGAGAGCTTGAAGGATTTGAAATCAGCGGTTGACTACGTCGCGCTCGGACATACTCATAAAAATTTCGAAATTGATAATTGGGCATTCAATCCCGGTTCGCTTGAAATTACAAACATCAATGAGCATAAAGAAAAGCGCGGTGCTTACCTTGTTGAAGTTAACGAAGACAATAAGATTTCGGCTCGCCATCTCGAAGACTACATTCAGCGTCCATTCAAACGTATTTTGTTTGACGTTTCAGGATTTTCCGAGACTTCCGATATTACGTCGGCGATTTTGGAAACTATCAAGCGGGAAATCACACCACATGAAACCGGTTCGCATCTTCCCAAACCGATCGTAGAAATTACGTTAAGCGGACATCTCGGATTCCCGAATTCGATTTTGGAACAGGATAAAATTCGCGAGCGAGTCAAAGACTTTGTAAATGCACTTAGTGTGAGGATTCGGAATCTAACGGTTCCAATTGAATTCGCTTTGATGTCGCCTGCGAACGAAGACATTGAGCGCGATGCGCTTGAACGAAGGGTAGTTGAAGATATTGTGCTTCGCGACAATCGCTACAAACTTCAGTCAGAAAAAATGTCGCAAGCAATTATCGGCGCAAAGCGTCTTGCGCTTGGTGATGAGCCGCCCGAGAAGATTTCAGAATTCCTTTCACATCTGCTTAAAGAAGATCAAAAACAAAAAGTGTGAATCCTCGCTATGCGATTTTCACACTTGACTCCAGTACTAAAACGAAAGTTACTCAGTAAGCGTTCTGCCAAAGAAGTCAATCACTCTTTCGTCATAGTTTTGTGATTGCTCGAGCGAAGCATTCGTATCGCCGAATCCCGATGGAATGAGATTCGTATTCTGTTCGATGCCTGAGCGATCCGGAAAACAGATCGCCAATTGATTGGTTGATTCCTGTAACTCCGGCGCATCCGGACCTCCAAGCAGGAGAATCTTTCGTCCTGAAGTGTGCTTCGCAATTTCACACAGCGACCTTCGCGAGAAACAACTATTTGCGAAATAAATGTAAGAACCGAGGTTTGCAATCTTTGCAGTAACCGAACCTCCGACGGGAAAACTTCTGGTCACGACCGATCTAAGTAGCTGTTCGGAATCGAGCGGAACGGAATCGAGAACCAGCGATTTCAAGCCAGGATCTCTTTCCGAAGCTGCAAATGCAACATAAGCGCCGAGCTCAACTCCATAAGCGCCGATATTCTTCCCTACGAGAAGATCGCCATTTTCCGTTCGGAGACTTCGCAAAAAACCCATCGCGGCGATCACGTCATCTGTTTCGCAGGCGCCGAAACTTGTAGTTACAACCGCTGGTGATTCGCCGTGTGCACGCAAATCCGGCATCAAGATAGTGAAGTTTGTCGACTCATTTATTTTGACTCCGAGATCCAACATGTGCGATCGGTCAGCACCATATCGATGCACAAGAATTACGCCGGGAAAGCCCGGATTTCCACGCAGAAGCCAGCCGCGCGATTTAATTCCCGTTGCATTTTCCCAAGTTTCTTCCGTTACCTTCGAGCCGCGTGTGCTGATCATTCCGTACTTTTCCGGAGTTACTAAATATCTGGTCGCGCGCGGTTTTGATACGCTTTCCAAAAAATAATAGGAAGCGCCAAAAACCCCGATCACCAAGATCAGCAAAACCGGAAGAATCAACCGCGCGATAACTTTTAATAGTCTGACTAAACGAGACATACGAATGAACTCGAACCGGAAAATGAGAAAATTCCGGAGATCTTTTCAACCGATAAATTGCAACCCGAATCTCTCAGCCGGATTCAAACTAAAGCCCAATAGATTTCGGACTTATGGTAAGCTCAGTTGATGTTAGCATAGCTCCGTTTTTGAAAGGTAGTTTTTCTGCAAAATGAAGTTTTACCCATTCAATCAGGCGATTCTAATCTTGGCACTTTGGACAGGCAGCGCAGTCGCGCAGGTGATTTCGCGCGACGCAATTTTGACTCCTGGAAACTCCGCGGTAAAGACCGACGTTCTTCCGCTCGCGGATTTGCGCGAAGGAATGCGCGGAACCGCGCGCACGGTTTTTCGCGGCAGCATTCCTGAAGAATTCAATGTTGAGATCCTCGGGGTCGTTCCGGGCGCCATCGGTCCGAAGCAGGATCTGATCGTGGGAAGAATTAGCGGTGGCAGTGCGGACCGCACGAGCGTTTTTGCGGGAATGTCGGGCTCACCGGTTTTCGTTAACGGAAAACTCGTCGGAGCAATTTCTTATAGCTTTCCGTTTTCGAAAGAGCCTATTTGCGGAATCACACCTATCGAACAAATGATAACGATCTTTGAACGGAATTCCGGCGCAGCTTCTCCTGCGAGAATTCCGCGAGCCGTTTCGATCGCCGAGCTTTCGTCGCCGCTTTTGAAGAGTTTCTTTCCCAATTCTTCCCTTGTTGCAAGCTCAACTCTAAGTACCACGAATTCGCGTCTTGCCGCAGTTGCTGGTCAATCCTTTCAGCCGATCGCGACACCGATTTCCTTCAGCGGGTTTTCTCAGGAGACGCTGAATTTTTTCACCCCACAGTTGTTGCAGTTCGGCTTACTTCCAGTCGCTTCAGCCGGCGGCGGAGCGCGAATTACTCCGATGAAGTCGCCGAACGATGAAACACTGCTTGGCGGAACATCCGTCTCGATGCAGCTTACGCGCGGTGATTTCAGTATGGCGGCGAGTGGAACCGTAACGCTTCGCGACGGTGAGAAAATTTACGCATTCGGACATCCCTTTCTAAGCCTCGGGAGTTCGGATCTGCCAATGAGTGAATCACACGTTGTAACCGTTGTACCGAGCGTCTCGAATTCGTTCAAGCTTGCGGTCCCGGATGCACTCGTCGGCGCGATGACGCAGGATCGGGGCACGGGAGTTTTTGGACAACTTGGACTGAGTCCGAAGATGATTCCCGTAACGCTGAATTTGCGAACGAGTCGAAATCAATCTGAAACTTATGCATTTGAAATTGCTAAAGACGATTTTTTGACCGCGTTGCTTCTGAATATCACCGTCTTCAACGCAATTGTTTCTAACGAGCGCGGCGTGGGCGATTCGACAATTGGCGTTAATGCCGACATTAAACTCCGCGGAAATGATCCCGTGAGAATCGAACGCAAATTCACCGGCGGACAAGCAACCCAATTTGCTGCCGGTTCCATCGCGGTTCCGCTCAGCGCGATACTTCGAAGCGGATTTCCCGATGCGGAGATCCAACAAATAAATATAAATCTGACTTCGGAAGATGGAGAGAAGACCGCTACGCTCGAACGCATCGTCGTTGACCATACGGAAATTCAGGCAGGCGAATCTCTGGGAGTGCAGGCGCATTTGCGAAAAACTACAGGTGAACTTCTGGTCGAAAAGTTTCAGATCGCGATTCCGAAAGATACGCCTTCGGGAACTCTCCAAATAACCGTTGCCGACGGAAATTCCATTCAAACATCCTTGATGGCACGGCAATTTGTTCCTACAAGCCTGCGGGACTTGGTGAAAACGCTGAACGATCTCAAAAAGAACGACAAATTGTATGTCCAACTTCAACGCGTGACAAACGGTGCCATCATCGGCGCTAACGAACTTCCGAATCTTCCGCCTTCGGTTTTAGCTACGCTTTCAAGCGAGCGAAATTCGGGCGGATTTTCACCGATCGTGACTTCGACTTATTCGGAAAAAGAAGTTGTCAAAAGCGAGTTTGTAATCTCCGGTTCACAATCAGTCAACATACAAGTAAAGAATTCGACCCGATAGTTAAGTCAGTACGTACAACCTCATTCGAATTGATGTTGTCGTCAATCATCGGTATCTCTTCCAAACACCAACGCAAATTGGGAAGCGCTCTGACTTCCCAATTTCTGTTTTCATAAATAGTTTCCGCGACTTCAAATTTCATTTTCTATTTTTTTGCCCATTAGAACGCTTTTGGAAATTGCAAAATTGTTGATGTCGTAGTGGTGCGTTATTCTTTTTCATTCGTCGACAATGAAAAACGCAAAGCCCAAAATCTTGATAACCGCTCCGAGCCTTGATGAAACCTGCCAGGTAAGCGGAATTTCCTCGGTCGTTAGACAAATAATTGAAAACGGTAACTTCTCATATAGACATTTTGTGGCAGGCAGAAGCGATGGCGAACGCAAAACCATCGGCTGGATTGCGCGACAAATCGCACTTCCCTTTCGATTTTTTCGGACGATTAGACGCGAAACAATTAACCTTGCGCATATCAATACGGCGTTTAATCCGCTTTCAATCCTGCGTGATTTCACATTGGTAAAAGCCGCTAAGCTTGCAGGTGCACGGGTCGTTTTGCACATTCACGGCGGAGAATTTCTCGCAAACGAATTTAGAAATAAGTGGCTCGAGCGAATCGCGGGGAAAATGCTCGGAGCCGCTGACGAAGTGATTGTGCTGAGCCCTCTAGAAAAAGATATTATCGGGCGCCGCTGGCAAAATATTGACGCGAATATTTTAGAAAACGCCGTAAAAATCTTTGACCTTGACGTAGATGAAAAGCTGAAGGACTCGATTTTGTTTCTCGGTCGCCTCCATGAATCGAAAGGGCTACACGAAATCATCGAAGCTATTCGCATTTTGAAACTTGAGAATTTCGAATTTACCTTCAGAGCCTTCGGCGCCGGTGAGATGCAGGAACTTTTCGTCGGAGAAATGACCAAACTACTTGGCAAGGATTTTTATTTCGGCGGCGTAATCGCGGGTGAGGAAAAGGTAAAAGAACTGCGGAAAGCAGATATTTTCATCTTGCCATCGCGCTATGGTGAAGGCTTGCCGATGGCGATGCTCGAAGCTATGGCGGCAAAGTGTGTTGTTATACTTTCCGAAATGGCTTCGATCGGCTCAGTGATTCGCGATGGCGAAAACGGTTTTCTCATCGAGCCGAAAAACACTGCGCAACTGACGGAAAAACTGCGAATGATTTTATCGAGTAAATCTGACTTTGGAGATTTACGCGACAACGCCCGTCAAACGATAGTGAAGAAATTCAATTTACCTAACTTCATCAATCGTCTCGAAGATATTTACAAAAGTTTGAATGGATAATGCCGCGACAAAACTCAAACGGATTCGGGTCGTAAGTCTTTCGCCGAATATCGTTTCACATGGTGAGGCGATTAGGGTGATTGCAGATCTTGCGAAACAAAAACGCGGCGCATATGTCTGTTTTTCGACGGTTCATATGGTGATGGAGTCGTACGACGACCCCGAGTTTGGCGCGAAAGTTAATCGCGCTGACTACATCGTCACTGACGGAATGCCGCTCGTTTGGATGCAAAGATTACAAGGCGCGAAAGAGGCTACGCGAGTGCGCGGAAACGATTTGATGATTTCACTTTGCGAATTTGCCGCGAAGAATAATCTGAGCGTGGGATTTTACGGTGGAAAACAGGAAGTCATCGCTGCGATCATCGAGCGCGCCAGACGCGAATCGCCGGATTTGAAAATCGTTTACGCATTTTCACCGCCGTTTCGCGCTTTGACGGAATCCGAAGACGCCGACATTATTGCGGACATCAATCGCGCGAATCCCGATATTTTGTTTACGGGTTTGGGCTGTCCGAAACAGGAGAATTGGATGGCGGCACATAAAGAGAAGATTAATTGCGTGATGCTCGGCGTTGGCGCCTCATTTGATTTCTATGCCGGCAACGTAAAGGAATCGCCCGAATGGATGGGAAAGCTTGGTTTGGAGTGGCTCTATCGTCTCACGCAAGAACCAATGCGATTGTGGCGCAGATATCTGATTTTGAATCCGCGTTTTGTATTTCTTGCCGCGCTTCAGCTTTCAGGTTTAAAGAAATTTGAGTAAGACAGTTCCGCAAAAAAGCTATATAAAACTTAGCCGCTTTCGCCTTCAATCCAACTCTCACCATTGGCATAAACTTCTTTTTTCCAAATCGGAACCGTCCGTTTTAATTCCTTGATCAACCACTCGCAAGCTTCGAAAGCTGCTCTTCGATGCGGCGCAGCAACAGAAATTACAACGCTCGTTTCACCGATCTAAAGAGCGACGTCGCTAAGATTTCTATCGAGGATAGCGACG